>DAOWFD010000039.1 GCA_030638185.1 Candidatus Aegiribacteria sp. | reverse complement strand
TACCCATCGATATCCCCGTCTCCGGTCCCGGTCAGGTTATCGATTCAATCATGTCACGAATTACCGACAGGACTGTTCTGCTGCTTGTTGATCATATCTCCAGTGCAACTGGCATGATATTTCCCATCGAGGAACTCGTTCGGAAACTGAACAGATTTGGAATAGACGTACTTATTGACGGAGCACACGGCCCCGGAATGCTTCCGCTGAATCTGGAAGAACTTGGCGCAGCATACTACGCGGGCAACTGCCACAAGTGGATGTGCGCCCCCAAAACCGCAGCCATACTCTACGTGAGGCCGGACAGGCAGGATGGTTTCCGTCCGGCGGTAATGAGCCATTTCGCCTCTGATTTTAAAACTGATTTGTCCGAATTTCAGACGGAGTTCTTCTGGAACGGAACGATCGATCCTACACCAAGAATGACCATACCCTTCACTATCGATTACATGGAAAAGCTGCATCCGGGAGGATGGAGTGGCATAATGAAGGACAACCATGAGAAGGCGGTACGGGCCAGTGAGCTGATCTGCGGAAAGCTGGGACTGCAGCTCACGTGCCCGAGCAGCATGCTTGGCTCGATGGGCGCGGTAAGCCTTCCTTACATGGCTCCTTCAGGATTACCTCACCCCGAAGGTATAGATCCCCTCTGGACCTGGCTGCTGAAGGAAAAACATATCGAGATCCCGGTGACCCACACAGCCAATCCCCCCGGAAGGTTCCTGCGGTTCTCAACCCAGTTGTACAATAGCGAAGCCGAGTTCGAATACCTCGCCGAAGTCCTGAGGAACGCACCTGATCTCTAAAAAGGTGTGGATCAAGCGCAACTGCCATCTCAGGGGGAAGGAATTCTTCAGAGGTTTGAATCGTCGATTACGGGGGCACTACAACTACTACGGGATTATCGGAAACTCAAGATCGATAGACCGCTTTTACTTTTGGGCACTTCAATGTACATTCAAGTGGCTGAACAGACGAGGTGGGAAGCGAAAGAGTTACGATAAGGAACACTTCAAGGTTATATTGAAGCATGTAGGAATTGCTCGTCCTCGAATCACGCAGAAGAGGTATCGTAGGGTGTTTGCATAAGCTTCCAGTCTTGCACGGAAGCGAGTATAACCGAGGAACCGGATGAGGGAAAACTGCACGCAGGGACTGTGCGGGGAGTACTTCAGGTAACTGGCATTCCTACTGCGAATTATTATACTGCAGGAGGCTTCCGGACAGGACAGGTGGCTTCTGGCAAAGCAGATGGATAATATCCGCGTTTGATTGAGTACCGGTCATTGCGGCAATCTTAGAAAGGAATGGATGAAAGCAATATATAGAATCAGAATCATTGTATTGTTGTGCATGGCAGGTACAGCTTTCGCTGATGCCGGCTTCGGGTGGGCATTTACAGATGGAAGAGGCGCGATGCCCATGGAAACGGATCAGATCACAATGGAAGCGGAGAGTGTATCCATTGTTCCGGATACCTTCGCCCCATCCCCATATTCTGCCGATATGAATGTCACCTGCGTATTCTATCTCAGGAATCTGACCGACCAGCCTCTTGATGTTTCCGTTTTCTTCCCGTTCGAATCCTTATACGATGACAATCCTCGCCTGCGGTTCTTAATCGGAGACATGGGCTTTATAAGAAACGAAATGACCTATGATGCTGCAATCGAGATGATGGAGAGTGAGGAAGGAAGCAGCATCCCGGCTGATTCCCTTGTGCCGGAGTGGCTTCAGTTCAGGGCTTTCACAGCCGAAGAGGAGTTCGATATCTATTATCGAAAGGGAGTTGTGAACAAAGACATGAGACTTGTTTTCTGGCCACTCATGGCCTGCTGGGACATGCACTTCGATCCCGGTGAAAGAATAAGACTCATGAACACGTACAATACCGGATGGGATTATGAAGAATACTACGAATGGATCTCTTCATTCACGTATATAACCCGCTCCGGAGCCACGTGGGCAGGTAGTATTGGAGACGCGGTCATTTCTCTTACCGTACCGGAGTACTACTCCGCGAATGATAGTTGCTACTGCTACTGGTTCTGGGGAGGTTCTCCCTCTATCGAAGGCAATACACTGACCTGGCATTACACCGACTGGGAACCTGAAGAAGATATCACTTTCACTGCATATGGTTGCCTCGCCCGTATTAACACAATACGCTATATTTTTCATAGTATGCGTGAAGCGCTTATTGAAAGCTGGAA
The DNA here is from genome assembly GCA_030638185.1 of Candidatus Aegiribacteria sp. Taxonomy (GTDB): domain Bacteria; phylum Fermentibacterota; class Fermentibacteria; order Fermentibacterales; family JCC-6; genus Aegiribacteria. The sequence goes on along the minus strand of DAOWFD010000039.1, from coordinate 671 downwards.
GCCGGAAGAGCTCTACCCTAGGGTACTGGATATCTTCAGAGAAACCGGAGACATACTATCTGCCGAAACCATCTCTGACTATCTTGAAAGGTGGGCATACATCATGTGCGGAATGATAGAGCCGGATTCCCACAGGTACTTTGACAGGTTTTTCGTTTCTGATGAACCGGTTTCCGATCAGCTGATCCTGGACACCGTTGTTGAACTTAAGCAGCATCTTGCAGACTGCAGGAATACCATGGAGTCCGCCGGGATGGATTTCCTTCTCCCCATGGCTATTCTTCGGAAAAACTGGTCCGACGTGAACATGGAAATGTACTGCCGTCATCCAAGACAGCAGATAGCGTATCTCATTCTTCTTGAGAACATCAGTGACGCAGTCAATGGAGAGCCTGTTATCGATCCTGCCGTGAAATCCCTCTTCTGGCTCACGGGATGGTTCCTTCCGGATGAAGTCTCTCCAATGCGGAACCGGTTTACTGAAGACTATGTTACGAATTACAGGGACTATACAAGAAGCATCGTTTCAAGAGCAGAGGTACATGAATTCTGGAGAGATGGAGGCGGATGTGGAATTCCGCTTGTTCGGAGTATATGCATCAGTGACATGTTTTCCCATCCTCAGGCTCTTTCCATAGAATCGTCTTCTGAATACTCCGGACAGCATGGCG
>DAOWFD010000396.1 GCA_030638185.1 Candidatus Aegiribacteria sp. | reverse complement strand
CGGTGAATGAATGGAACAGCGATGGATAATCGGTGATGTTTGGGGCGACGGTGGGCACCCGAAGATTATGGATGCGATGATTACCGATGGATGGTTGGTGCCTGATGACACGCTACAGGCGATAGCCGATACATGGCCTATGGGAGTAGACGATTCAGCTGCCAGACAGGAATGGGGTTGGGAACCTGACTGGGATCTGGATGCCATGACAGCGGACATGCTGGAGAAGCTCAGGGTAAAACTCCTATGAATCACCGTTAAAGGGGACGAGCAAGAATTACTACATCGCAGGTTTCGCGGTATTCACCCGTATCTTCAGCCCTGGAGTTCAGATATATGATATACCTTCCAACCGGAAGCCTTCCTCCATTCTCGCCTGTGCCGTCCCACGTAACGATCTTCGATAAGCCGCACATATCCCTGCTCAGAAGTTGCAGAAGAAGCCTTCCCTGAACGTTGTATATCTCCAGAGTAACTTCATTCTCCGGATGCCGGAAGTTCATCTCTATTGTAAGAATATCGTCCCGACCGTTTCCGTCAGGGGAGAAAGGATCGGGGTAGTAATCCAGGAATTTCCCTGAGCCTCTGTCTTCCCCGGAAGAGCAGCTGTTTTCTCTTCCGGGTGTACCTCCGCTCGTGCAGGTGCTCCAACTTGAGGCTTCGTATCCGTTGAGATCCGGGTTCAATCTCTCGAGGCTGACCCCCGAAGAACCACCCCAGTTGTCATCGTATGGCACGTAATCCATCACGCGCATGGAAGAATCGCGTAACATGAGAATATCCGCCCATTCCTCTCCCTGTTGAGTACTGTTGTTCAGTGCAGGCCAGCCAGCCGGCTGTAGGAGGGGGCATTGAACATCCGGCCAGATCGTCCTGAAAGCTGAAGAATCGGAAACAAGAACAGCGAAACCGTCCGGCTGTATTGTCATGCTGTCGCCGCAGAAAATGAAACGATCCCTGGAATCCTCAAAGGTCCAGCCAATGAGCTGGACAGTGCCTCCAGACCTGTTCAGAATCTCCACCCATTCAGGGTTGCCAGAGGATGGGCTGTACATTATCTCGTTGATAACTACCGGACCGGGCTCGTTCCATTTGCACGATGTGGAATCATCGACCGGGAAAGAATCATTCTGACATACAGCCACTGAGAAAATAAGCATGTCTCCGATGCAGGAATTCCACTTGCAGTCAGCCAGAATCGTATCTCCGGGGGCGACTATGCCGCAGACGAAGCTATCTATCAGTTCTCCCTCCGATGGTGTACCGCTTTCATCGATATCTCCGTAGAAATGAACAGTCAGATCGCTGGAGGGTATAGTATCCGTTCCGGAATTGGTGAACTCAGCAAATATATCAACAGTCTCGTCTCCCGGACCCATGGGGGGCATGCATTCCATGCCTGCGGCACAGGCGTTCACTCCTTCAATGAAAAAAGGAGGAGGGCCGCCGGGAGAGGGTCCTACGGCGGAAGCGAACCAGTTCTCTTCACAATCCGGTTCTTCATGTTGCTTCCGCTGAACGCTGTTGTCTTCCCCGGGGTCAAAGGGAATTCCATCCAGTCCGTCGTCATCCCTATTCAATGGATTATCGTAATCAAGGGGGGTCCCGTATGTGGACATAACATCGCAGGATGCTGTACCTGACGGTGCATAAAGAGTGATGGGATCGGTCCGGGCAAGTCCATCCCCAAGAGTAGTGTTCCCGATGGTAAGAACCACAGTTCCAGGGGGGAAATCCCATGGTTGGATGCCATCGGTGTATTCCCGGTCAAGAATTACACCGTAGCAGCCCGGCAGAAGGTAGGGTGATTCAACAGCATCGGGATCCTGAAGAATGCCGTACTCATCTATCCATGGAACGATCACATCAAGAGCGTCACCGTCGGTGAAACTGCATCCGAAAATGTCGAAGACACCGGGCCCCGGATAGAAGATCTCGATATACTCATCGTGATCCTCTGCGGAGGGATTGCACAGAACTTCGGTTACCACCAGGGGAACTCCTTCTCCTGATCGGAAGCTCTTGAGAAGGACATCGTTCTCCGGTACCATATCTCCTGGAAGATGAACCCCTGCAGCTGCAAGGTAGTACCCTGTTTCAGGGGCACTGACCGTCACTGTGACGGTAAAGGTTTCCCCGGGGTAGAGGGAATCAGCAGTTTCAATGCAGCATATTTCATCGGGCTGCGGAAGTGAATCTGCGTTGGAATCAATAAAGATGGTCACTTCAAGCCCGTATGCTGCGGCTGTACCCCGGTTCGACACTACCGATGCTAACTGCAGGGGTTGCCCCGGTTGGGGCCGGGCAGGGGTTAGAATGAGAGAATCGACTGCTGCGTCTGAAGTATCGGTGAATACTGCCGGACACCCCGGTGTTCCACCCTCGGGTGAAATAGCCCAGCAGTATTCCTCATCCGGAAGGTCTGAGGATTTTCTTTCTGCACTATGGTGTTCTCCTGGATCGAAGGGTATGCCGTCAAGTTCGTCATCATCGCATAAAAGAGGGTCATCGTATTGAAGAGGAGTTCCATAGGTTGAAAGGACATTGATCTGAGCGGTTCCCAGCATACTGTAAAGGGTTACAGGATCGTTACATGTGAGTCCGTTGCCTATAGTAGTATTTTCAACGGTGAATACGAATGTGGATTCGGCAAGGTTGTACTCCTGTATACCTCCGGCGTATTCCGGATCCATAATAAGCCCGTAGTGTCCAGCCGGTATGCAGCTGCCATAAACGGCATCGGGGTCGATGAGAAGTACTTCGTACCATTCACAGATGTGGTCAAGGGCATCACCGTCTGTGAAGGAACACCCGCAGATAGGGAAGATTCCGGGGCCGGGGTAGTAGATTTCTATGAATTCGCCCAAGTCCTCATCAAGTGGATTGCACAGAACCTCCGTAATCACCGGGTTAACTCCGCCTCCAACTGCAAGAACAGATAATGCATAATCGTCTTCAGGATATTCATCTTCCGGTACATCCGCGACGGCGGATGGGAGGAACCAGCCCTGTTCAAGCGATACAGAAGTGGTAAATGTTTCCGTATACCCGGGCTGAAGAACCGTGGCGGAGAACTCCGCCAGGATTTCATTGGGAGATGCGATGGAATCGCCCTGGCTGTCAAGGAATAGAATAAGTGTGCCTGAGGATGGAACGGTGTTGCCCGCGCAAGTGAAGGAAGCCCTGATCTGGAACAGTTCACCCGGCGATGGCTCTGAGGGAACCGTCCACACACTGTCGCATGAGATGTTCAGGGTATCGGGAGGCGCTTCTGTGTGGGAGCCCGGGGATCCGCCTTCAGGACCTGCTGACCAGCAGCCTTCCTGGTCAGGTGAGGCCCAGGGGAAACGTTCTACAGTTCTACCCTCTCCGGGATCGAAGGGTATGCCGTCAAGACCGTCATCGTCCCGGTTCTGCCAGACATCCGAAGGCACAGGTGTTCCGTAAGTACTTACGGCATTGCTGTCCGCGATTCCCCCCGGATTGAACAGCGTGAGCGGATCCGAGGAAGCTGCAAGACCGTTGCATATTGAATGGTCTCCGGTTGTGAGTATCAGTGTACCGGCAGGTATGTCATAGACCGGGGTGTCTTGATAATCCAGCTCAAAGACCAGGGCGAAGCCGAAAGCTGGTATCGTATCCGTTCCAAGAATCATTCCTGTATGTGGGAAGAGCCCGTGAACACCCTCATCCCAGGGCAGAAGTTCATCAAGAGCATCGCCGTCTGTAATTGAATATCCTCCAAGACATAAAGGCTCTGATGAGGGATTGTAGATCTCTACGAATTCACCTGAAATTTCGAGGAGCGGATTCGGTGCGATTTCAGTTATAACTGGAGGCTGTGAAACCAGTGCGAACTGCAGGATTGCGTAAAATACCATATCTCTTTGAGTTTATCCGGAAAACCCCTGTTCTGTCAAGCTCAAGGCATATTTTCCAACCCGTGCCAGGATGGGAATACTTAACATGATTACTTGAAGCATGCTGGTATGGGGTTACAGGGATTATATTGAATTCATTGATTCCTGAAACATGGAGAGGTTCTAGACGTTGAAAAGAACTCTCAGTCGAATCTACAGCCGCGAAGACCGTCTATTAGCGCAATGCTGCTTTCAAGGTTGGAGTTCCACTCCCTGCCTGCCAGATTGGATATAAGGGCAGCCCTCATACAAGCTCCGTATATCGATCAAAGAAAGCCCCTGGTCCCTCTTCAACTGTAGCAATCAGTAATCTCCGTCCCAGCACTTTTTCGATCCGGTCGGCCATTGAAGCGCCAACACGGTACCAGAGCCGATCAACTGTAGACATCCTTCCGAGGATTTCCCAATCCTTCTTTTCAATAGGACGTTCTTCTTCAGTCATAAGGTCTCTGTAAACACAGAAGAACTCCTTTTCGTAAGTATCCATACAATTAGAGTCCAGAAGGGCCTCGTAATCGGAGTCCCAGTTCATTGCCCCTGTTTCAGTGCGCCAACCCCTGGCAGCATGGACCGCGAGCCCTTCCATATGTGCCAGATACTTGATCAGATATGCAAGGTCGCTGATTGATTTAGTATCTGCAAGTGCCGGAAGATGATTGTACTTCTGAAAACCCGCATGGTGAATCTCATGAACGATGTAGAACCAGAGTTCCTGCAGGGGGTATTCCAAAAAATGCGGATGCACCAGATTAATACTTGCCTTGCAATCCACGGCAACTCCGATGTCGTATCCTACAGTCAGGTAGAGAACCGTCCCCGAGAGGGCTCCAGCTGGCAGTAAAGATGCCGCCTCAGTCCAGCAACGGAGTTGAGAAATCTTATCGGATTCGATCGATGACAGCCTGACCCTTACCTCCTCATGGTTGATTTCTGCCATGGAAGGGGACGTAAGAATATGCTCAACCAGCTCAAAAGTGTCCTTTACGTCACCGGAGAAGGATACTCTTCTGGAATGAGCTGCAAGGTGCCGTGCCGCATCTGTCTCAGCAATGTCCTGAAGTAGTACCCTGTCTTCCGTTTCCAGGAAATCGAGCGCAAGGCTTGCGAATGTCGAATCTATGCAGGGAAGAGCCATGGAGTTTTTCATAAGTTCAAATACCCGTTACTGTGGCCACATCGATGCTGGTCATTTGCATATTCGAACTCAATTCGCTGAATACGGCCGCGCCAGTAAGGTTGCGATCCTTCAGGTAGCAGCCACGCCACTTCGCCCTCAAGCGGTATCAGCATACCATCACGCAACTCGTAATCCCAAACGCTGCACTGCCAGGGGGATGAAACAAGAGCTCCATCCACTTCTCGATATCGTCCATCGGAACGCACGAAACTGATCAATCCCTGCGAATCAAACTGAAACACCAGATTTACTGTGGTTGTGCCATCGGTCATACTCGCGCTGGCCTGTGTGTCATCAATTGCTTCCCAAACAACACCCTGACCTGGCAGAAGCGCCGTGGGATACCACACACCTTCAGCGAAAAAACGGATTAACTCCCCTTGTGCCAGTTCTGGAGTGCCGGGCTGCTCCATCACTGTCAGGAGACCGAAAAGCTTCGCAGTCAGGACACCCCTGCCCGCAATGTAAGCATCATGGACAAAAGCGTTAATTCCAGGCGCCATGCGAATACGGGCATCCCAGACGAAACCCGGGCGCCGGATGATGACGCGCTGGGTCGACTTGAACGGCTTCCATTGCTCTTCGGTTTCGCTCATGTTGAAAGTGCCGGTGTGCTCCAGGCTGACTGCCGCAACAAGTGGCTGTTCCTCTTCCAGGACAGTACGGAAGTAACGCTGAACAGGCGCAGGCAGCCCATCCAACTTGCGTGAATCGTACAATTTCGGGACGGTCGGCAAGCGTGCAGCTTCAATTTCTGCATATAATTCTCTCGTATTCGATCGCCAGCGTTTAGCGCCATAGAGGATAGCTGCCGTGATAACGAACACCAGAACGGCGATCACAAATACAATTACTTTCCAGCAGATGTCTGATACTCCTTTCTGCACAATACCCCATAATAAGCAGATTGCGTACACTACGGTTTATGGTTGTTCTGCAGTACTGCTTCGTTTGGCTAACCGTTACTTATATATGACTCCAGTATGGGCTGTATTGCAAGTTTAATATCTTTCAGTAAGGCCAACTTCCGGATATCACACTTTTTTTCTAAATCCAGTATCACCTCGTGCCCCAGATAGTATCCACATTGTTTGTAGCCCTGAATATCAAACCACGAGCCGAAAAATGGACTCACATCAGCTTCCTCTTCAACCAACTGAAGAAACTTCCTAGAAAGCAAACTTTTATTCGCTTTGCACCATTCAAGCCAATCGGAAGTATTAAGGCCGGTACCTTCGTGCCAGCTGTTATGACCCGTTATGATATGTTCGCAACGTTCAGCGTATCCTTCCGTATACAGCTGCCACCAGGGTCCTTTCTCCTGGTTCAGTTCCGGATCCTGTCTTAGTTTCCCATGTATTGCATGACCGATTTCATGTGCGATTAAGCCTTTCAGCGAATTAGAATCTGTCCAGTTGCACTCGGCAATCATCTCAAGACCAAAAAGAACAGCCTGTGAATTCCGCAATGTTGTCATCCATCCTGCTCCACACCCGATGCCTATGTAAATGACATAAAGAACATCGAAGTTATCGATGTTGAATATTTTCATAGCAGATCTGTGTATTGGTTTGATACACTTGATAAGATTGGCATGCGCTTTTTTCATCGGATTCAGACGACTGTGCAGAAATGGGAATACCTTCTCCTCAGCGATGTTTCGCCAGTCCTCTTTTATATCGCGATAGTTTTGCTGCTGTTTCTCCAGAAGATCAGGCCACAAAACCATGTATTCGCTGGCCCAGCCCTCAATCTGCTCTTTCACCGGAAGGTTTTTGTGTTTCTCCCAGTAGGAAAGGAATTCAGAACAGGTATCTAGAATAATTGGCATAACTTCTCCCATTTGTGATTAACGTTTGAGTCAATCGGAGCGCATTAGCCCTTCCGGTGCCAAATGCGTGTACTTGAACGATTTGTCAGAGGGTAAATCCTTAAAGGTTTAGACGCGTTAAAAAGAACCTTTTATTAAGAGCTTAAAAAATGTACCTTGAACTAAAGCAATGAACACAAATAGGCCAGTGAGTAGTAGAGCTATTGCACTGCAAGAGACAAACTGGAGTACTGTACCTTTGATTCTTGCGACCAGAGGGCGATTTACAAACCATATTACCACAAACAAGGACAGTATTGAAATTGCATAAACAGCCTGCAGCGCGATGCCTGTATAGTTTAAGAACACTTCAATCGTTATCAATATCACCCGTAAAGCCAGTGCCCAACAAAAAAGTATTACATTCTTCTTGAATTGTACGCTCATGGTGCTGTCGCCCCCTAAACGATGATTATATAGATTCTCCATATCTTATCATCCTGTTAATCAAGTATAGATTAATATGTTCGGTTATGTCGTGTCAAGTTAATAAATGCAATTTTCTTGAGTTTCGGTTTTAATATCCATCAGAAATACGTGATTTAGTGGAATCTGCTTATTACGATATACTGATTTTCTTCCGTAAATGTTGGTGTGTTCGTGGTTCAGTTGCTGATAGTGTTGTCCAGGATAGTTTCCGCGATTGATTCGAGCCCTGCCGTGTGCCAACCCAGGGGGGAGGCTGTTAGAGGTAATTCGAGGGTTGTTCGTTCATTGTCCGGCATGTTGATTGTTACGAAGGCTCTGGCTGTGCTTTCAGCTGATTGGATGCTGTCTATTGTCATTGTGCTTCTGTTGATCGTCTGATGGTGTCCGGGCGATGATATGAGCATTTCAAGGACAGCGGTGCTGTTCCAGAATTCGATCTCATTGGGAGCGGCTTCAAGGCGGAAGGAAGCGAAGAGTTCTCCCAGTTCTGTCGGGGTGAGTATTTTCATTGTTTCAAGGTATTCGCTGCAGATCCGAAGGATGTTCTCTGAGCAGGTCGGGGTGAGGGTGTTCAGGAAGATGCTGGGGGAACCATCCTGAATGGCGCTCCAGGTGTCCAGTATTGCCTCTTCAGGGGTATCTGCGCTTAGAAGCGCCAGTATTAGAATGATTCCCTGCAGCATGGTTTACTGAATTATTTCGTAGGTTGCGGATACTTCGACAGATATTGAGAATGCACCGGGGGTAACCGGTGGTGATTCCGCGTAGTAGCCAAGGCCACCGCCGTAGTTGTCCCAGGCCCCACCGGAGGCTGGGTAATAGTTAGTCCATTCGCTGATGCTTGTAATTT
>DAOWFD010000302.1 GCA_030638185.1 Candidatus Aegiribacteria sp. | reverse complement strand
CCTTCCATGATCTGCCTCCAGCCTGTCATGCTGGCTCCAGAGTTTTTCAACTCCGGAAGCACTGAACAACCCCGTTGAGGAAAGTCTTGAGGGACTCAGGTATTCAAGGGTGATCTCTCGCAGCTCTTTCCTCAACCACCTGGAGTAGGGCATTTCCAGCCCCACCTTCTTCTTGTTGATAATGGATGCGGGTAGAAGATCCTTCATGGAACTTCTCAGCAGGTGTTTCTTGCGCATTCCAGGGTATTTGTACTTCACCGGTACCCGCGCCAGAAACCGGAAAAGCTCTACATCCGTAAAAGGAACCCTTGCCTCCACAGAGTGGGCCATTGTCATTCGGTCATTCTTAACCATGAGGTCATGAGGGAGATGGCATGATGCGTCTATGCAGAGAAGACGGTTCAATTCGGACTCGGCCCCGCAGCTGGAGTAGACATTCTCGAAAAACCGTGAAGAATCGGGAAATTCGCTGAAACGGCCGAGATCATCAAGCACTTCCTTCTTCGCGTCTTCTGCCAGAACAACCCGCCAGTAGAAATGAGATACCGGAATATCCAGTTCCGCACCCACGACAAATCTCCTTGCCTTGAACTCAAAACTGAGCTTCCTGTGAGATACGGGAAGCTTTTCAACCAGCTTCCTTATTATCTTACTTCTTAAAAACGACGGGACAGCTTGTCTGTAGAGTTTTCTTGCCTTGTATGCCGCGTGGGTATCGTAACCTGTGTAGACCTCGTCTCCCGCTTCTCCGGATAGAAGCACAGTGACCAGGCTTGAAGCTCTCTCGGCAAGAAGCCATGTTGGAATGGCGGAACCGTCTCCGTAGGGTTCGTCAATGTGAGCAAGATACCGTGGCAGGAGTTCGCCAACCTTTTCAGGAGTTACCCTTATTCGGTGATGATGGGTTCCCACCGCGTCCGCCACGATATCAGCATAACTTGATTCGTCGAAACTCCTGTCTTCAAAACCGAGAGAGAACGTATGGAAATCGCTGTTACCCCGGACTTGTGCCATTAAAGCAGTCAGAGCACTGGAATCCATTCCCCCCGAAAGCATTACTCCGACTGGAACATCCGAGATGAGGGTGCGCTCTACGGCCTTCTCGAGCAATTCCCTGCTGTGAGAAGAGGCATAACAGGCAGATATTGTTCTATCCTCGGTGTAGTCAAAATCGAAAAAACTCCATTCCCTTCTCTTCCCGCTTTCCCAGTCAATGGATATCGCACTACCGGGCAGCAGTTCGTGGATATCCTCAAATGCTGTAAGGGAATCGGGTACGTAATTGAAGGAGAGATAATGATACAGGGCCTGAAGTGACGGCTTCCTTGCCACTCCATCTACCTCAAGCAGGGCTTTTATCTCGGAAGAGAACCAAAAGCCTTCTCTGGTTGTGGCGAAGAACAGAGGCTTTATACCGAAAGGATCCCTGGCCAGGAGTAGTTTTCTCTTCCTTCCATCCCACAGGGCAATGGAGTACATGCCATTTAAGACTTCGAGAAAACGCTCACCTATGGCTTCGTAAAGATGAATGAGGACTTCCGTATCCGTCCGCGAACGAAAGGTGTGCCCTTCCGCATCGAGGTTGTACTGTCTGCGGAGTTCCCGAAAGTTGTACACCTCGCCGTTGTAGGCGATCCAGATGCTTTCATCCTCGTTGCTCATGGGCTGATGGCCTGATTTGCTCAGGTCAATGATACTCAGTCTTCTATGGACAAGTCCGCAGGGGCCGTGAATTACCGTACCATTATCGTCCGGCCCTCTATGGGTCAGAACCTCCCCCATTCTCGCCAGCAGACCGGGATCATGTGACATTTGAGAATCGAAAAGCAATACCCCCGCAAACCCGCACACGCCTCAGTCTTTTCTTTCGCGCAGGCCTTCAGCCCTGAAGCTCCGTTTCGCAAGGGCTTCAGCTACCATCCCCACAAGTAGTATCTGCAGAGATGCAAGCAGGAAAGCCACAGCAGAGGAAGAGACAATGGGAAGAACCAGCAGACTTGCACCCGTATCCCGGGAAATGCTGATAGCCATTACTATATCATGGATAAGCTTTAAAAAACCAATTGAAAAACAGAAAATTGATACGGGGACAAACACTCTGAGGGGCTTGAAAAGAACGGACAGACGAAGCACCAGCATGATGAACGCAAAGAAATCCACCGGGACGATCTTGGATCTGCCCTCTCTCTGGCGGTAATCGATCGGGACATACTCCAATTTGAAGTTATCGCACATGGAGGCAACCGTAATTGTTGAGGTGAATGAAAACCCGTTCGGGTACAGTTTGTAGTAGCGGAGAGCCATATCTTTTCGGAACACCCTCAGTCCCGAGTTCAAGTCGGGGATCGATCTTCCGACAATGTACTGAGCCAGGCGGCGCACAATCCACTTGAATGGTTTACGGATAAGTGGCACTTTCACTTCGGAACCGGTTCTTGCGCCGACAACCATGTCCGCGCCGCTCTCTTCCATCCGCTGCAGAAGTTCGGGTATCATGTCGATCGGATATGTGCCATCGGCATCGGTTATGACAATGGTATTAAAACTGGAGTTCCCGATACCAGTTTTAAGCGAAGCGCCGTAACCCAGATTGTCCCGATGGCGCAGAACTCTGGCTCCAGCTTTTTCCGCAATAACGGCCGTATCATCTGTGGAACCGTCATCGATCAGAAGTATCTCTCCGGTTATTCCGGAGATATCAAGAACCTGCCGGATAGCAAGAATCGTCCGTTCAACAGATTGAGCCTCGTTGAAGGCGGGGACAACTACGCTGACTTTGAACATCATTCTCCAGACTGTATGATTCACAGAGGAAAAACATAATCAACAGGAAGGATTCACAGCAACCCGCTGAATGAATATTATGAATTCAGACCAGGTCGGCAGCAGAAGAAAGATTGTAATACATGTTGTTTCCGCCGTCGCAGGGATCGGAATTCTTGCCCTTATCGCTGCAAAAACGGGATTTGAACAATTTGTACATAATCTGCATGAGATCAAGCCGATTGTACTTGTTCCCCTCATCGTTGTCTACTCAATATCCTGGCTGTTACGGGGTATCCGTTTCAGAAAGATACTTGCCCTTCTGAATGTCGAACTGAAGCTGTTCAGAGCTCTGGGGATCGAGCTGGTGGCTGACCTGGCGAATATGGTAATACCTGCGAAGCTCGGGGACTCGGTGAAAGTTCTCTACATGCATAAAACAGGAATGCTGAATTATACTTCAGGTACATTCGCGGCGTTTCTGGTGAGGGTCATGGATCTTGCGGCAGTGATACTCCTGGCCCTGTTCAGTGTTGTCTTTATTTCCGGATCGGTTGCCGCGAATTATCTCTCCTACATCGTTACAATGTCAGCCCTGCTTCTTCTTCTCGCACTTGCCGGCTGGCTGTTCGTCTTCCACCCTTCCACCTTCCAGAAGATGCTGGTAGGACCCCTCAAAAAACTAAGGGATTCCGTTACCGAACTGGCCGATCAGATGAGGCAGCACCCCGGACGGCTTTTCGCGATTCTGCTTGTATCAATGCTGATCTGGATATTTGATATTCTCACCCTCTTCATCTTCCTTCTTGTTTTCGGTGTAAAGCTCTCCTTTGCCGAGGCTTCTTTTGTTATGCTGCTGTCAACCGTAACGAAGATACTTCCATTGACCCCCAATGGTCTGGGAGTTTACGAAGGGATGATGGTCGTAATTCTTACCGGATTCGGTGTTGCAGAAAGCACCGCGTTCACCATAGCCGTTCTTGACCACGGCTTCATGAATCTTTACTCAATGCTGCTGTCTGTGATCGCCCTCTATTCTCTGGGATTGGGTTTCAAGGGGATAAAAAAGCTGCTCAAGAAAACTGACAGGCCTGCTACATGTAATCCCTGAAATCGGAATTGTATATGAACATCTCAAACCAGATCAGGAAGTTCAGTATGCACCAGAGAGCCCTGCCGTTGTCTCGCTTTCTGGCAAGATGCTCCGCCCACAGCGTACTGACATACTCGAAATTCAATACTTCTGTTCGCTCAACCCTTTCCCTGGTGAAATAGTCATGCCCGATCTGAGCAAGTGAGTCTTCAAACCAGAGTGAGTAAGGAAGCTCTATACCGAAGTTCTGCCTCCGCTGAATCTCCGGCGGCAGTACTCTCTTCATCGCCTTTTTCTCGATATACCGTCTCGTCAGCCCCCTGATTTTGTACTTTGAGGGGATCGTGGCAAAGAACTCCACTGCCTTTCTGTCCATGAAAGGGAACCTGGCCTCGACTGAGTTGGCCATGAACATTCTGTCATTTTTCTGCATCAGATCGCCGATGAAAAAGAACTTCATATCGATCTGTGAAAGCCTGTCCAGCTCATCCCTGTAATCAAGGGAATCGAACAGCTCCGTGAAGAAATCCTCTGTATGGGGGTAATTGTCTGCAGAGTACAGCAGATCGAGTCTTTCCGATCTGTCCAGCACATGTCTGTAATAGAGATGGGCTTCGGGAGCCGGAAGTTCAGCTCCCCTGGTGAACCGTTTTGCGAGGAATTCAAAGCTCAGTTTGTTAAACGATACGGGAAGCATACCCGCCAGCTTCAGATTGGCTTTTCGGACAAAAGACGGAACATATCTCCTGTACATCCGCGAGACATGGTTGGCCATGTGTGTCTCGTAGGCGTTAGATATTTCATCACCGCCCTCACCGGAAAGAAGCACCTTCACATACTTCCGGGCCTCTGCGGATAGAAGCAGGAACGGTATCGCGGAACCATCACCGATTGGCTCATCCATGTACGCCATCTGCCGGAACAGATTCTTCTTTACATCGTTCGGATTCACAATAATCTCATGATGTATTGTGCCTGCATACTCCGCCATTGTCCTCTGGTAGGAAGACTCATCGAAACTCTTTTCATTGATCTTCAGCGAGAACGAGTGAAGCTCATTGCCTTTGCCAAGAACTCGGGAGAGCCCCAGGATCGAACTACTGTCAAGCCCGCCGGAAAGGGCGGTCCCAACCGGAGCGTCAGAGATCAGATTCCTGTCAACCGCACCCAGAATCGCCTGATAAAAAATCTCCTCGGCGTCTTTCATGCTCATCCCGTAGTCCGGATTGAATCTGATGCTGTAATATTCCCTGGGAGCCGGATCCCCCGGATTATCAAGGTCAAGTTCAATTAGATGTGATCCGTCAAGCTCATTAACTTCCTGGAAGGCAGTCAGCGTCCCCGGAATGTAAGCCAGTGAGAAGTAATGAAAGACTGCCTCTCTGTTCAAGCGGGGTTCGAATTCCGGGATCTGCATGAATGATTTGATCTCGGAGGCGAAATACAGCCTGTCATTCATAACCGTCCAGAATATCGGCCGAGTTCCGTAAAAGTCCCTTACGATGAACACCTTTTTCCTGCTGCGGTCGTAAAGCGTAAACGCGAACATCCCCGAAAGACAGTCAAGACACTTTATACCCATCTCTTCGTATAGATGCAGCAGAACTTCAGTGTCTGAAGTTGTTTTGAAGTGATACTTATCATCCAGCTTGAACTGCTTTCGAAGCTCTCTGAAATTGGTGATTTCCCCGTTATATGCAAGCCATACACTGCCGGATTCGTTACGCATGGGAAGATTTGCCAGTGGGGAGAGGTCGATGATGCTCAATCTGGTGTTTCCCAGAAAACAATTCTCATCATGGAAAAAGCCCTGATCATCCGGCCCGCGGTGATGGAGGATGGAGGTCATTCTTCTGCCTGATTCTATATCGGCTTCAGTCAGGTTTGAATTCAGACAGATTATCCCTGCAATTCCACACATGAAAAAATCCTCTCCAGGTGAACTGTTCCCGAAGGTAATCAATCTCCGGCATGTTATCCACCCTGAGTATTTGTAATCCAGTTTCAATACCTATGGACAGCGGTTAATGCCCTCGGTATTGTCCGATAATTGCGAACTGATCTTCTGTTGAGGAGCGAAAAAAGTGCTTTCTATAATAGCTGTGAACTACAACAAGGAAGATGTGCTTCCCGACTTTTTCAAGTCTATCTACTCCAATGGATTTGACGATTTTGAACTCATCTTCATTGATGACTGCTCAACCGATTCATCGGTAAGTATAGCAGGCAGGTTCCCCTGCAGAATAATCCGTAATCCCCGGAATCTGGGGCCGGCGGCCAGCAGAAACCTGGCGGCGGAACAGGCCAATGGGGATATACTTGTTTTTACCGATACAGATATTACCATTGATACGGGCGGTCTGGAACTCATACACCGCCGGTTTACACTGGACGGTGTGAAAGCGATGTTCGGTAAGCTCGCTTTTCCTCCCCTGCGCAACACAGGAATCGGAAGGTACTGGCTATACGAGGAAGAGGAGGTCTGCCACTACGGTGGTGTGAAAACCGGGCTGGTCAACTGCTGGAGTTCCACTCTGGGTATAGTTAACAGGGATCTTTTCCTGAGAATTGGCGGTTTCGATGAGACTTTCAAAGGCGCGGATATCGAAGACCATGAACTCGCCGCGAAAATACTGCAGCATCACCAGGTGTTCTACGATGAGGAGCTTACATTTCATCACTACTATCCCAGTACATGGCTTGTTCTGAAAAAGATGTTCGTCCGGTCGAGAATGTTCGCCCGGTCCACAAGCATAAAGGTGTACAAGGAGCGGTCCTGGGTAAGCCCTCACAGGAACGCGGGCTACCTGTTCTCAGCGCTGATAACGGTTCTTGTGACAGCTGCACCTCTGAGTTTTCTCTTTGCTCCTTCCGCCTTCTGGTGGGTATCGTGTGCTCTCCTTATCATGCTGCTCGTTAAGATGATACACCACAGACTGCTCCTGATTGCGACTCTTCGAAATGAAACCCCTGCCTTCAGTGTATACTGTTTTCTGATGCTCTGCCTGACTTCTATGTTCGCCATGGCCGGCTTTGCCGCCGGTCTTCTCTCCGGGAAGGATACTGCCGATGGCTGATCCCTTTGGAATGGCAAGAAGGCTCTGGAGCAATAACCCAAGCTACCTGATATTCCAGATAACCAGCAGGTGCAATGCGGCCTGCGAACACTGCTTCAACTGGCGGAACACCCAGGATCCTGCAAGGCGCAGTGACAGGGAACTCTCCCTCGATGAGATAGAGAAGCTTACGAAGAAGCTTCCACCCATGCTCCTTGTGAACCTGTGCGGAGGCGAACCGACCCTCAGGAGCGATCTGCCTGAGATCGTATCCCTCTTCAGCCGGAACACAGGGGCAAAGTACATTACCATACCCACCAATGGCTTTCTTCCCGACAGAACGGAAGAGGTGTTCGGCAGAATCTTCTGTGAGAATCCTGGTACCTTTTTCAGGCTGGGAATATCACTGGACGGCTGGGAAGAGGAGCACGATCGGATTCGCAGGCACCCCGGGGGTTTTCAGAAGGTTCTCGTCACAGCCGGAAAGCTCCGTGAACTGAAGAGCCGGTACCCCAATTTTTTTGCGGAGGCAAACATCGTTTTCAGTAAAAATACTCAGGGCAGTATAGATGATCTTGTTAACCGTATTCACTCCACAGAGCTTTTTGATTCCATAGCAGTACTCTACATCCGCGGGAACCCTAAAGATCCCGAGCTGCTGCAGCCGGACCTTGAAAAATACAGAAAGATAAATTGCAGGATAATCGAGACCTTCAGAGTAAAGCGTCATCCCGCCGCACGGGTACTGGAAGCGCTTACAGAGATGGTTGTGGAAACAGTCATCAAGGCGGAGAGAACCCGAAAGAAATGTTACAGGTGTTTTGCGGCTGACCGTTTCGCCGTGTTGAACGCAAGGGGGGATCTCTATCCCTGCGAAATACTGGAGAACCGCCTGATAGGAAATGTACGGGACTGGGAATACGATATTCCGGCCATGCTCGAATCGAAGGTCGCCGGGGATATTCGTGATTACGCCAGGACATGCGTCTGTACCTGGGAGTGCGCCATCAACATGTCCTTCATCTATCAGCCGCTGCAGTCTCTCCGTGTAGTTACCAGAGCGCTCTCCAACGTTATTCACAGCAGATAGGAACCGAACCGGCATATCTCTGGTCTTTCTGAATATGGTACTTCATATTACGGGCTGTGAGGGAGGGATATGCAGACGAAAGTAGAACAGTTCATATCCGGGATACGGTCCATCAGCATTGGAAAAATCCTGGTTATCGTATTCTTCCTTGCATTTCTCCCAAGGGTTGGCGCTGTACTCCTGGCGCCGCATTTCCCTTCTGATCACTGGGATGTGGCTCATGATGTTGTCATTGCGAGGAACATTGCACAGGGGAACGGTTTTGCAAATGAACCGGGTCATCCAACCGCCTATAGATACCCGCTCCTTCCACTTATTCTTTCACTGTTTTTTCGAGTTCTCGGAGAAAAGTATATTCCATTTCTTCTATTTCAGTCTTTTCTTGGAGCCCTCATCGCCCCGATTATGGCATGGATAGGCTACAGGGCTGGCGGCAAATCCCTGGCGCTTCTCACCGGAATACTGGTTGCCGTAAACACCGAGCTGATTTCCTATTCACGTATGATGCTCACGGAAACACTCTTCTCATTTCTGATTAGCGTAATAGCTCTGCTCTGCGTACTCCTCTTTTTCTCGAAGGGAAAGAGAACCGGTCTGTTTTTCCTTACGGGCATAATTATAGGGCTGGCCGCGCTTTGCAGGCCGGTAGCAATTGGCTGGGGGATTCTTCTTGTAATCATTCTGCTTTTCCGGAAGCAGTACCGTTTCAGGGCAAACCTGGGCGTGGCCCTTGTACTTACTGCAGGATGCACGATAATGGTAGCCCCGTGGCTGATAAGGAATCAGACTGTAATGGGTTCACCGGTTTTCAATACATCGAGCGGTATCACATTCTGGCTTTTTGGTCACAATGATGCCGCACATTCAGATGAAAGCACGGTCATCCCGGAAGAGTTCGAAAGAGTCAACCGAGAAGTGAAACCCCGGGAGTATTTCGCCGTTTCCCGTGGGGACCCTGCCAGAATGGTTCCGATCTTCAACATGGAGCCAAGGTATCAGGCGTACTCTTTTGAGCAGTCGGTTGTAGACAGGATAGCCTGTCTGAACGAAGTGGAAGCTGACAGGGAACTAAACGCAATGGCCATTGAGTACATCCTGGCCAATCCTCTGAAAACCCTGCAGTATTCCGTTAAAAACTCCTTTTTCACTTTCACCTATACAGAAATGACCGGGAAGATTAATATTATTATTACACTCATGATGCCGTTCCTGCTTCTTGGAGCGTATCGCCTGTGGAAATCGACCCCTGGCATAGCACTGATAGTCCTCTCCTGCCTTGCGTCAATGCTGGCTGTTCATTTTGTTTTTTACTTTGATCACAGATTCAGGATCCCCTACCAGCCCTTTCTGATGCTGCTTGGGGCAGGAGGATTGCTGGCGGCTGTTCGGGGGAATTTTACTTTAACAGAGAAGATCCTCTTTTTCGGCTGGATGGTTGTTCCTGTCGTTGTGAACTATTATTTGCTCTGGGGCAATCAGTCGGGGTAAACAGGCGTCGAATTAATTTACGAAAAAACGGAGACAAAATGTCAATATGGAAAAAAGCAGTAGTCCTTTCCATATCAGTTCAATTTCTCACTGGCTGCAATCCCGGTCCGTCGAACGTACCGGACCGTGGCATTCATCCCACCGGGAAGAACATTGTCCTCATAATACTTGACACCCTCAGGGCTGATCATCTGTCATGTTACGGTTACCACAGAAACACCTCACCGACCATAGACAGCCTTGCAGAAAACGGGACACTGTGGCTGAATGCGCTGTCTCAGGCACCGTGGACATTGCCTTCCCATGCTTCAATATGGACGGGACTCTCGGTCAGAGCTCATGGAACAAATCACACTGGCGGCATAGATGGATTTGATCTTCAACTGGACACTCACCTGCCGTCTCTGCCTTCAGTACTCCAGGAGGCGGGCTTCCAGACAGCCGGTTTTACCAACTTTGTCCTGCTGAGTGAGGAGTTCGGATTCAACCACGGGTTCGATTGGTACGATTGTGATGGAAGCGGTGAAAGAACCGCTGCAGCCACGGTGGACGCTTTCCTTCTCTGGCTGGACGGTTGGGCTGAAATTCCATGTTTCTTCTGTGTAATCCATCTCTACGATATTCATGCTCCTTACAATCCTGCTCCCCCCTACGATACGGTATTTGCACCGGACGGAGTCAGAGGTATCACCCGTTGGGAAATAACCGATGAGGGTGAGATTCTAAACCAGGATGACTGCGAGCACTTTATTAACATGTACGACAGTGAAATACTCTATGTGGACAACGAACTGCGCAGATTGTTCCAGGGGTTGAAACAGCGGGGAATAGTGGACAGTACACTCATTATCATTACATCGGATCACGGGGAGGAGTTTCTGGAGCATGATGGGGTTGGCCACGGGCATGCCCTGTACCAGGAGCAGATACATATTCCTCTGATCTTTTCCGGCCCGGGGGTCGAAAAAGGTCGTGTATCCACGATTGGAGCAGCTCTCTTTGACATTATGCCGACGGTGATGGTGTATCTGGGCCTGGACATGTCTGTCGGCGTTGAAGGAGTCGACATACTCTCTCCTGACCTTGATTCACTCCGCGCGATTCCATCGGGAGGGGTTTCACCGGACAGATTTTTCCTGGCACTGAAGCCACTGTCCGATTTTGAGTCCTGCTCAGTTACCGAAGGCTCGAAAAAGGTTATAGCT
>DAOWFD010000230.1 GCA_030638185.1 Candidatus Aegiribacteria sp. | reverse complement strand
TACTGTTCTGGTGATGTTGTCGCTTAGAGATATCTGTACATCGTTCATGAGCGTGATGCTGATGTTGAACAGGGGTGTCCAGTTTGTTTTTTTCGTTTCCGTAGTCGGTGTATAAACATCACTTTCAAATCTTCCGCTCTCGCTTGTTTCAATGCTGTAGCCGGAGCTGGCGGTGCCTGTTCTTAAGATATTACTTAATCCTGCCAGCCTGTTTAATCCGGACCAGGAGAAGGAAATGGAGGGCCAGGTCTTCGATCTCTGACTATTCCAGAATCCGGAGTAGAGATTTTTGTTTTCCGATGATCTGTACTCCAGCCTGACAGACATCGAGGAGACAGGTCTGAATCCTCCTGAAACCTGATAGTTCCATCCCTTTGTCCTGTTCCATGGAACCACATCGTCCAGTACAGGATCGAGACCGGTCTGGTACCGCCAGTCGGGGATGAATTCCATATCCCTGTACTCACTGCCTTCAGTTTCCGAATAGGTGATGCTCGGATCATTTATCATGTTTGCCCAGCGCTCAAGCTTTATCAGGAACCACCTGGGGCTTCCCGGTTCAGCCTCCTCGTCCAGCCTTTCATCCCGCAGCCTTGCAAGGCTTCTGATGGTATGAACAAGCCCAATTCTGACATTAACCCTCCTGGTGGCAGAAACCGAATATCTTGGCAGCCCCAGCGAATCGGCGCCTGAGATGGTATGCGGAGCAAGCCTGGACTGGCCGTAGTGGGAATCAAAGGAGAATCTGGGGTGCAGATAATCAAACAGATTGATGTCCTGAGAAAGGCTTATGTTCTGATTCCTTGATATCTCCCGCCCGACGTTCACGCCAAGATTACCTTCCCAGGGGAACAACAGATCCCTTACAAGTCCGAGGGAACCGCTGGCGGATAACCCCTTCCAGGGGTTGAATGTAATGGACCCGCTGGATGACAGTGTACTCGATATCGTTGCTCTGGTCTGTATAGTATCATTATTGACGAAGTTCCATCTCGTATCCCAGCCGTTCCTTCTTGACAGGGACCAGCTCAACCGCGAAGGTCTTACTCTGAAGAATTCAATGACAGGCAGGCTGAACAGCTGCATCCTTCCGGGACTGATGTCATACGAAAGTGAACCCTCGGCTGTACTGGAAGTATCCCTGGTTGAAGGGGTCATGCCGTAACCACGCGTATATGTATGCATAAACCTGAAGTGATCTATAAAGTACCTTCCCAGCAATGATTCGGCATTGCTGTTCTTGCGCAGCTGAAAACCGGTGCTCCAGCTCCTATTTTGCGTACGCTCATTCCAGGATTCTTCATCGTTCAGGCGGTAGTCAGACCCGGATTGAAATACAGGTTTGGAGATACCCAGTGACCATGCAAAATTGGCTGGAGCGTATAGTGACCAGAGTGGTGGTGTAAATCGGTTGAGGTACATGGTCGCCCCGGCGTTATAGGTGATCTTCGTATATCCCTGGCCGGATCTGCTCCCCAGCCCGTGGAAATCTGAATCTATCTCCCTGTAATCACCGCTCAGGGATAGAAGGTCGGCAATATCAACACCCACAGTTACTCTATGGGCAGTTCCTGAATTGCTCCATGGCTGATTAAGTAACATATCATCAACCCATACTGTGGTATTCAGTGGAGTCGCTGAGTTGTTACGCAGACCAAGGCTCATCTCCATGATCCTGGCGAAATTCGGAGAACCCCGCACAGCCAGATCCCCTTCCCTGATATATTCGAGTTCCAATTCATCCTTCCTTGCCTTCAGATCCACAAGATCATTAAGGCTTGCCTCTACAATCTGCCAGCCGGGGCTGATGATGACTCCTATCTCATAGTAATTGAGGCTATCGGTTCCCAGCCTGTAAACAAGCTCCGAATCGTACTGTTCTTCTCCGTGTACCAGGAATCGTATCTGTTTGTATCCGGTATAATCCTCCCCGCTGTAGAAACTCTGAATCGCCAGACCGTAATGTCCACTGGCTATGTTCTCGGCTACAAGAGACAGGGACTGCTCAAGCCGCGGGTCACCGTACTCATCCTCCCCCGGATCAACACCGGGAGGGGGATCGTTGTTGTAATCGGGATTATCTTTATTGTTAACTGTGGAAACGTACATTTTTTCCGATGGAAGTATAGGTGTACCCATTGAATCAGCAAGGAATACACCCTTCTCCTGCCAGCGGTTGCCCACTATCTCAAGATCGTATATCTGTACAGTATCAGCGCTTGTGAAACCATCCATCCAGAGCCTTGTATAGCTTATCTTTTCCCAGGTTGGTATCCCCGTTACAAATCCGGGAACGGAAACGACTGTTGTATCCCCCAGCGGAATCTCTATGAGCATCCATCCATTTGCATTTGGTCCGGATACTATGTAATCCTCATCATCAATGGGGATGTTTACCCGGAAGAACGAATTGGACCGGTCCAGTACGCCGTTTCTGTTAAGATCCTCTGTATCAAGCAGATTGTTATTCTGTGTACCGTTTATTCTGTCGTATCTTACAGATGGAGGATCGTCCCCGTTGTAATAGTAATTGTCCATGTTCGGGTCGCCACCCTCGGGTGGGTTCTCCTCATCATCCCAGAAACTATCCAGGCCGGTATCCTCATCGTTCGAAAGAATACCGTCACGGTTAGTATCCTCTGTGTCAAGTTCTCCGTTGGCCCTTCTTACAAGTTCTCCCGCTGTCCTCTCAAGCCAGTAGGAATCCTCGTCTATTCTCTCTCCGAGATCGAGCCAGATATTGGCATTCTGGGCGGAACCTGTAACTCTGACGTACATCCTCAGATAAGTCTTTGTGGAAAAATCCATCCCGTACTTGTCCATACACCTCATGATCCCACCCCAGGAATCACTGCTGTTTTCCTCCGGCTGGAAGTAAAGCTCCAGGACATTGTTCACATAATTATCCTCCTGTCTGCCTGTAACATATGGAACGATGTCTTCAAGTTTCCATCTTCTATAGGTATTGTACCAGCGGATTTCTCCAACAGAATTGTCCTGTGAAGCAGACGAATCGGGGATACTTGACAGGTGCCATGCAGCCCTGCTCTGCCCTACGGGAAATGCCGTTTCGGTGCCCTCCATATCATCGATATAGGCAGTGCCATCCACGTTCGGGTTGGGAAAACTCATGGCTATTTCACCGGAAATGATCGCACTGCTCTGGGCTTCAGTGTTTATCCCGGGAATGATATTCGCGAAATCGGTAAGAAATTCCGGTTTTGCTTCAAAGTGTGCGTCAATATCGGCAACCAGTGTCCTGGTGGATTCCTCTCCAACCCTCGGTCTCTCTCCCGGCGTACTTGCGCTCTCGAACATTGCCGTGGCCCCCAGCCATGAATCAGTTCCAATCTCGTAGACAGCTCTTGTTCCTATCAGGGTCTTCTTCTGCGCTGCAAAAAGGGGAAGGTACTCGAATGTAACGCGCACGGTGTTACTGGGATTCTGGGCATCCTCGGCGGCTTCTCCCATCAGGGTAAGCAGTCCGATTTCATAGATAATCGTGTAGTCAACGTTCTTGACAAGGGTTCTTGTACTTCCGGCCATGGTAAGGGTGACATTTTCACTGCCGGGGATTATCCCCATGCGTCCCAGCGAATATGTAGTTGAGGCGGCCCTGTAACTTACCTCAATGAAGTACTTGCTCTGTACAGGAAGGGGATTGTTCTCTTCGTAGATAGCCGGGTTCGGAACATCAAGGATGGGATCGGTAAAAGGTCTGACTTGGGGAAACACGAGGAAACCGTTATCCCAGTCGACGGCATTTTCCTCATCTGCAAGAGAACCGTCACCGTTTGTATCAAGCCCCAGAAGCTCTATGAAAGGAACCCCATCCTGCGTCTGGATAGGATCCTCCCCCGATTTGTTAAGGTAGATGTTGCAGATGAAGCTCTCCTGAACGATGTTGTTAGCTCCAAGGAAATACCTGTTACGCAGTTCGTAGTTCCAGGTTGAATAGGAAGGCAGTGGATTGATCTGTTTTATCAGTTTCAGATTCCAGTCCGAACCCGGAGTTGCATTACCGATAGTGTCACCCTGCGCAGTGATCATCCAGATGGCGATCCTGTAATTGTTGTTGACAGGCCTGTTGAAACGTATGGTTGTGGCTGAATCGATCAGAACGTAGTCCAGGTCAAGTCCGGGCAGAAGTTCATCCCAGTAACCGGGGCCGGTCTCTCCCGTGCCTTCAATGTACCATGCCCCCTCAACCGCACCGGTTTCCTGATTGTTGGTTCCATCATCGTCATCCTGAAAAACCCTGATTGACGCGATTTGGGGCTGCTCCAGGGAATCGGGCTTTGTGTAGAAGAAGTAATTGTCGGCCGGGTTTATGTCTAGAATACTGTCTTCGACCATGGTGGCCTGACCGACGAATTCCGAGGATTCAGTGGATCCGGATTCACGGCTTGCTATGGTGGTAAATTCAACCGGGCCCACCTGGGCCACTATCTAGGCTCCGAAAAGACACTGATGGGGGATGCTGTACGAGACGAATTCAGGTCCGGTAATAGAAAGACTGATGTCACCCATCTCGATACGCTGAATTATCTCATCCTCGTATCCTTCGTAACGCAGGCTGACGCTGCTCTGAGGACCGAAACTCCTCTGGCTGTCATGGTCTACATCAACATGTACCTTCTCACCGATTGTTCCTTCCAGCTGAACCCTCAATTCCTGTTCCATCTTGAGATCCGGGAAGAGGGACTGGCTCTCCCCCTCCCTTTCAACCGCGTTCGGTCTGTAATGGCTTATTCCGGACAGGGTGATTTTCTGGTAACCGCTGATATCTATCTGCCCGCCTTCGCCTATTGCACCCGCCAGTATCGGCGGCATGTCCAGGGGCAGGTAGATTGTCGGTATAAGAGAACGCTGGTCCCTTGATGTACGCAGGCAGTTGTTCCTGTTCATGGTGGTCCAGGTGTTCCGCAGAGTCCACTCCATTGACCGATGGTTCAGTACATCAATGGGAAAACAGCCCGATGTCGAGACAGGGATGGATCTATAGAACAGTCGCCAGCAGAGGAAGTTCCTCCGCAGGGAATGTATCAGTTTCCAGGATACAGCGGGATCAACGAGCAGATCGGCAGAGTATTCAGTCTCCCATGGATAGGCAGGAATGAGCCTGGGAGCACGCACCCCGACAGCGGAGGCTGCTGTGCTTATTATGAACAGCATTATCCATGACAGTATTCCGGTTCTTATTCTCATTTGCAGATTCTAGTCTCCCGGTTGCTCATGGTTCCCGATACAAGTGGAAAGAAAACTCTGTACACGGTATAATTGTCATATCGTCTGATTTTTCTGAACGCCTATAATGAGATGTATATGAAAAAACTGCAAGTTTACACTTTAAGAGAATTCTTCGCACCCTTTCTTCTTTCCTGCGGTATCTTCACTTTTGTGATGCTGCTGGATAAGTTGCTGGATCTTCTTGATATGATCGTAAGCAAGGGGGTGCCCGTAAGAACCGTTGTAGAGGTATTCCTGCTGCTGCTTCCCTCAATGGTGGCAGTTGTGATTCCGATGGGAGTTCTGGCCGGAGTACTCATGGCAGTGGGCAGGATGGAATCCGACCTTGAAGTAACTGCAATGAAATCTTCAGGCATAAGTATCTTCGTGCTCATAAAGCCGCTCATGCTTGCAGCGATCCTCCTGACGGCAACCATGGTACTCTTCAATAACTACATTCTGCCTGACGCGAATCACCTGGCCAAGAATCTCCTCCTGGACATCGGTACAATGCGTCCTGCTGCAAAGATCATACCGGGAATGTTCGTAGAAGATATTGAAAACTACAGGATAATCGTAGAGGAGAAGGACGATTTAACCGGCGAACTTGAAAACGTCGTCATACATGAACGGGTTCCCGGTATGCCCGGGAGAACTATTACCGCTCTCAGGGGAAGAATGGAGCCTGTTTCAGCCAACCGTTTTCGCCTTGTTCTCACCGATGGCCAGATGCACGAACTGACGGAAGCCGGTGAGTACAGGAAACTGGATTTCACGGTGTATACAGTTGAGATAGTTCGATCCGAGGAACTTGTCAGGCAGGACAGGGATAACCGGGGAGACAGGGAAC
>DAOWFD010000256.1 GCA_030638185.1 Candidatus Aegiribacteria sp. | reverse complement strand
CTGCTCGGTGCTGTAAAAGCCCTGTTGATAGCGACCGCATGGGTTGCGATCTGGACAGTTGTCCTCCAGCGCCGTTGATTCAGCTTTGAGAAGGAAAGGGGGCGGAGAACCGCCCCCAGTTTAAGTTACCTGTTCGAAAGAACCGTGAATTCTATTCTTCTGTTCATCGCCTTGTTGGCTGCGGAGTTGTTCGGAACTACGGGTTGGTTTTCGCCGTAGCCTGCAGTTGTCAGTCTTCCGGCTGAAATACCGTGGTTCACAAGGTAGTTCATGACGGAAGCCGCCCTCTGTTCACTGAGGGTCTGGTTGTAGCTTTCACTTCCATCGGAATCGGTATGTCCAGCTATCTGAATCATGGCATTGCGGTTAGCATCGAGAATCTGAACGATTTCATTCAGAACAGCGTAGGATTCCGGCTTGATAGTAGAACTTGCAACATCGAAATAGATGTTATCGAATGCGAGGATCTGCCCCTCTTCGATCACTACGGATTCAAGCTGGAAGTTGATGATTTTCTGCTCTCCACTTGCCAGTGAGACATCTTCCGATGACGGCAGATATCCGTTCGCGCTGGCGGTTACAGTCCGGTCACCTTCAGGTGCATTCAGACTGTAGAGGCCATCGCTGCCGGCTGTGGCACTGATGGTTGCATAGTCACCCAGGGAGACAGTTCCAGCAAGCGGCAAACCGGTTTCCATATCGGTAATGCTGCCTATGATGGTTGGCTGAAGAGCGTAATCTCGGGTGAAATCACGACCGCCCGCGATCTGAACCGTTTCGGTCTTTTCAACGTATCCATCTGCATTCACTGCCACGGCGATGCTTCCCTCGGGTATTTCAACGGAGTAATATCCCGTTTCAGCATCGGTAATAGCAGGCGCAGCAGCGATCCCGGGGAATGCTACGGAAGCCTCGATGAATTCGCCTGTCACAGCATCGGTCACTGTACCGGACATAACAGCAGTAGCAGGATCTTCAAGAAGGTCGCTGGAATACATGAGGTTGACTCCCACTCCCCAGTTTGGATAATATCCCTCCGGGAAGGGTGCGAAGTGTGCTCTGTATACGTTCGTTGGGTCGCCACCTGCCTGATATGCGCGATGTCCCAGGTCGCTCCATTCCGGATCGAAATTATCGATTGAGAATGCTCCCACTACATCACAGGCAAATCCTGAGCCGATAGGGAATCTCAGTCCGGGCTGAATGATGACCATATCATCGTAGTCCTCATCGTCATCACCTATGAAATCGCGTTTCATGAAGTGACGCCACTCTGCTTCGGCAAAGAGGGTCAGTCCCTTCATGGGATACTCAATGCCCATAGCAAGATGGAACACTGGATCCTCGACGTCCATGTCTACCTCTACGGTGTCGCCTGTTCCGTACCTGTAGTCGGTGAACTGGAAATTCTGCTTGAAGTAGTGGTAACCGACGTTGGTATGGATACGGATCGGATGGAGGTCAGCTGAGACGAGCAGGTCTATTCCGGCGGAGAGGTCCGTCCCTATCATAGGCCTGCGGAGCTGGTACATGGGCTGCAAGTGGTGCCAGATGCCGTCGAAGCCGTTGTAGTTGGTGACGTAGGGACTGTCCCCGCCGTCGTACATACCGAAGTTTACCCAGGGCATCAAACCTATCCAGAGGTTGCTCCCACCGGGGTTGGTGGAGAACTTCATGGCGAGGCCGGCTTCGCTGAAGCCATCGTCGCTCTCGGATTTACCCGCCTGGTCTACACGGTCGTCGACATCCTCCCGCTTGAGAGCGTTCCAGACGTAGGAAACTCTTCCCGCGAGCTCGATCTTGTCGCTCAGGCCGTAGCCCAGAGTGAAGTATCCCGTGGCGTCGTACTCCGTATCGGTAACGTCCTCTGCCCCTCCTGCAAGCTGAGCGGTTCTTGTATCGTTGCTCACTCCAAGAAAGGAGAAGAGGGCCAGTGAGAATTCACCAGCTCCTATAGGTTTGGCATCAACAGTGCGGTTGAGCCCCCTGAGACCCGAATAAGATGGCAGAGCAACAATGCTGCCTGATATGAGAAGAAGAGCAGCAAAAAGAAATAATCCCTTTTTCATATCAACCTTCCTTTCAATGTAAGGTTATTGATTGGCGGGAATATGCGTAATTCATACCATCTGTGTCAATATATAGAATAGTCATTTTAGTATATAATCAGCAAATTAAGCGTATAATATCATGGTTACCTCCATAGCTACTACAGTAGAACCATCACTGAATTGATGGCCAAAGATACCTTCTTCACGATCCTGACCGGTTTGGTTGATTCAAAATCTAATTTCTTTATATTGACCCGTAGCAGTTTTTCTGCTACGATGATTGATCAAGATTTTCATTAACCTGGAGAACTGAATGTTAGATAATTTTGGATCAAACCTGAGAAGCATACTTATTCGGTACGGAGGGGCATCGGATGTTGCCGATGAGGAAAAAGGAGAACTGAAGCCGGGTGAAAGGCGGGAAATAGCAGTTCTTTTTCTGGATCTTGAAGGTTTCACTTCCCTTTCGGAGAAACTGGATCATGAAGCGATTCATGATATCGCCAGGGGAATCATGGACGCCCTGGTTGATGTTACTCAGCGGTTTGGTGGATACGTTGATAAGATAGAAGGCGACAGGATAATGGTTCTCTTCGGTGCCAGGCAGGCAGGGGAAAACGACAGTACTAGGGCGGTTTCATGCGGATTCCTGATGCTCGACGTAATAAATGCGGCAAACGATATCCTCTACGATACAGGTGTTCCCATCACTGCCAGAATAGGGATAAACAGCGGCCCGGTAACTGTAGCTCCCGATGCCATAGGTCACCTGACAGCGATGGGAAGAACAGTGAACCTTGCTTCGCGTATGGAAGAGACTGCAGAAGCCAATACTATTCTGGTTCCCGATACGTTTCATGAAAAGTGCAGGGATCAGTTCACATGGGAAGATATGGGAACGATGAAACTGAAAGGTATCAGCAGTCCTGTCCATACCTGGCGTCCCACGAGTTCCATATCCTTGAGCAGACCTCGCTGGGAACGTATATCCCAGGGCTGCAGTTCGGGTTTCGTAGGAAGATCAGCTGAATTGAACAGGCTGAGGGAAAAGCTGCTTGACCAGAAATCCGGAAGTACCGGGAAAAGCCGACTTGGTGGAGTAAAGCACATCATTCTGGGCATTAAGGGTGAATCAGGTATTGGGAAATCACGTCTTATTCATGAATTCATTCAGCAGCATTGTGGTAATGATGAGAGTACTACGGTCCTGACAGGAACGGCTCTTTCGTACGCTCAACCCGCTTACTGCCTCTGGACAGGCCTTCTTCGTAATCTTCTTGATATTGAGCAGGACCGCAGACTGGAATATGAAGGATTCAGGCAGGAAATCCACAGCCTCAGTGATGACAGCGATCTGATGGATTCAATACCCTTCCTGGCTGAACTCCTGTCAATCAAATCCGGTGATGGACGGCTGGTTGAACTGGACAGCAAGGCTATAGCCCTTGAGACCAGAATAGCCTTCAGGAATCTTCTCAAAGCTCTGGCTGGCAAAAGGCATCTGATAGTTGTCCTGGATGACCTGCACTGGATTAATTCCACGTGTCGCGATGTGCTGGAATTCATTATAGGGAACTGCAGTACAGAAAGGCCGATTGTTTTTCTTTTGATTTACAGACCGGAAAGAGATGATGGCAAGCTGGTTGAGTTCGATATTAAGTTCAGTTATGCTGAACTGGAAGAAATACTCCTCTCCAGTATCGATGAACAGGCCTGCCATGACATAATCACAAGGATACTGTCATGCATCAGTACCGAGGGAACTGCAAAGTCATCCCCGAAGGTTGAAGATTTTCTTATGAAGCATTCCCGTGGTAATCCATTCTTCCTTGAGGAGCTCATCCTTGATCTTGCTGAATCGAATCTGTTGAATGAAAGCGATGGACAATGGGTGTTCAGCAGCCCGATAAGAGGAATTTACATACCCTCTTCACTGACAGGATTGCTTCAATCGAGGGTTGACCGTCTGTCGGATGAATTGAAAAGCGTCCTCCAGAAATCTTCCATACTGGGGGTTGAGTTCAAGCTAAAGTTGTACGACAGACTTGCTGCAGAACTTGAGATTGATGAAAACAGCAGAGCCATATTCGACAACCTGGAGCGCAGACAGTTCCTTGTCGGCAAGGGAACTGCGTTCGAGCAGAAGTATTTGTTCAGACACATTCTAATACACGATACCGCCTACAACAGTATACTGGAGAGCAACAAGAAGATTCTACACAGAATTACGGCCAGCCTGATCGAGGAGATGTATCCTGATGATGAGCAGGAAATTGCTAATATTCTTGCACACCACTGGGAAAGAGCTGATGTAAGGGATAAGGCAATTCAATGGGGTATTATCAACCTGAAGTACACCGTGGAAACCTACCAGAATGAAAAGGCTCTGGAATTATCGAAAAAGCTTGAATCCTGGATAATGGAACAGCCTTTGGACAAAGAAAGCAGCGAAAAACTGCTTGAGGTAATGATGCGCAGAATCGTAACTCTTGATCTTCTCGGCTGGAGGAAGGAGCAGGAGCAGTTGCTTCTCAGGATGAAGGAAATCGCTGACGCTTATAAAATCTCCACCTGGCAGGGCAAAATACAGTCCGCTTTGGGAAGCGTATTCAGAATCACCGGTCGTATGAACGAAGCTGGTAAATGCTGCCGCAACGCCCTTGAAATTCATCGAAGGTCCGGGAACCGAAAGCAGGAGAGCATGGTACTCTGCAATCTGGGCATACTCAGCAGAATTCAGGGCAGAACAGATGAAGCACAGGAGTATTTTGAGACATCCCTTGAAATTAACCTCGAAGAGGGTGACCGCAGAACAGAGGGCATACTGCTTGGAAATCTCGGGAACTTCTACTTTGATCAGGAGCGTATGGATGAAGCTATCAAGTACTACGAAAAAGCCCTGGAGATCAACAGGGAAGCGGGGGACAGGAGGAATGAGGGAATAGCCCTGGGAAACCTCGGAAATCCATATATACTAAAGAATGAAACTGAACAGGCTCTGTATTATTACCAGCAGGCTCTTGAACTCCATCGGGAGATAGGCAACCGGAAAAGCGAAGGAATAACACTTGGAAACCTTGGAGCCCTCTACTACGAGCGTGATCTATATGAAGAATCCCGGGAATGCTATGAAAAGGCTCTTGAGATCCACCTTGAAGTCAGGAACCGCAGACCGGAAGCCGTTACTATTGCAGCTCTTGCATTACTCCGAATAAAGCAGGGTGATAGTACGGGAGTACTTGAACATTACCAGGACGCCCTTTCAATTATTGAAGAACTGGAACTGACCAACAGAGGATTTAAATGCTTTACAGATCTTCGCGGTAGCCTGCTTTCCAGCGGCATTTCTGAAGTGGAATTACCCTGGCCACGGCATTGGGACAAACTCGAATCTGAATAGAGAATTGCGACCCTAATAAAGAATACTTGAAATCCCTGTGGGAATGGCTGCTGACATTGACATGTCAGAGTTGTCCTCTGTATTGTCATTCAGGATAGGAAATCTCAACTGGACAAGCAGATGGGAAGAATTTTGTTTGCGGCGTTACCGATGGTGCAAAGTCCAGTTTCATATTGCTCGAAAGAAGGTAAATATCATGAGAAAGCAAATTCTTTCCGGTTTGATATCAATTCTGCTGCTTACCCTGGTTGCATCGTGCGGCAATTCAGCATCTCCTATTGTTCCAGCTATTCAAGAGGGAGCCTGGACTGGAACACTATCATTATCAGGAGAACCAGTTACCTTCACAGTGGACGGGGATGGGGTCAGTAATTTCCAGGTTACATTCATTTACTGGGGCTATAATCTGCCGGCGGATACAGTGATATGGACTCCTGATGATTGCACGATTTCGGATAACGAGTTTCAAATGGTTGATACACTGAGCAACGGTTACTACAGTTATTCAATGAGTATTGATGGTACATTTGATCCTCCTTCCGATGTTTCCGGCATGTTCGGAACAGCGGGATCTTACGACAGTCTCGGTACTCACTATTCAACCAGTGATTCATGCTCCTGGTCCGGCAACCATGAGTGACAATTAATCAATCACTTTACTATCGATCTACTTTGTGATGAGAACACGGAAAACAGTGTTGAAGACGCTAAAATATCCAGTATCAGATAAGCAGGAATAAATGGAATTCGAAAGAACCCACTGGAAAACTCTCTGGGAGGAATACGCCAAAGAGGAGCGGAGGACATTCGACTCAATGCCGGTGGGGGAACTTCTGAGCAGGGTTAAAAACGGCAATTACGGAGTCTACTACAGCATCTGGTACTCCATTACGGAGAAGGCCACCCTTGAGCAGGCCGGTAAAATCCTTCTGGAAGTGCTTCACCGGAATATCCGGTACCTTCTTCGGTACCATTGCGCCTATGCTTTGCTGAAACTCATGGATGAAGAGGGTATTCAGCCGGTAGATCTCAGTGCCGACCGGCCTGAACAGGATGATTTACTAAAAAAAATTGAGAAGCAGCTCGAGGCGCAGTTAAATGATCGAAGAGCTTTGTGAAACCCAGAACAACGCTGGTAATAAATTCAAATATTACCGTTGCGAATACCAGAAACGTTCTGTACATTATTATCAATCCGCCCGGGGAACATGCCCAATTAGTAGATGATACTCTCGCGAAAGGAAGGCGTTCATGAAAATCATACTGGCAAAGTTCACTCCACTGATCGTGCTATCTATTCTAGTATCCGTTGCCATAGCCGTTGAAATGCGCACCTACGAAGTCACCATCACCCTTACTCAGGATCAAGCCGATCTGGTTCGGAATTCCAGAAGCGGTAGCGCTGTGATCGAGTTTACAAAGGCGCAGCTCGAGGTTATTACAGATGTGCTGCCTGAGTTCGACTTCGAGGAAGTTACCCTAACTCCCGATCACCTCACCAGAGCGAACATAGTGGTATTGGAACTCCATGTTCCCTATGGTATGCCCGATCCCGGCGACTACATCAGGATGGATCCCCAGCCTTCACCGTGAGTCTGTAGGCTCCGGGAGAAGCTATGAGGCCCGCGTCTACACCATGGAGGACGGCACGGGAAACTACACCCTTACCAGGGCTCCACCGGCCGTGGTACGACAGTATGCTTTTCCTAGGGATATTCTTCATTATCTCGAAGAATGACCAGTCTCTGGCTGAGTCTGGCAGGGGAGAGAATGAGCCCAACTGCCTGTCTTCCCTGCATCCAATCTTCGAAGTATTGCAAATTATGATAAATTATATGTCCTATTGGCTCCTGTCAATGTTCTTTATTATAGATGTGAACAAATGATCAGCATATTAATAAAACACATTAGTGTGAAGCCATACGGGTCCGGAAGTCGTATCTAACAGGGGTTGTTTCATTTCATGATGCGGAGCTTTCTAATCACGGACTCATATAATCTGAGGGGGAGGAAGTAATGTACTCAAGAGTTCTGATCCTTTCTATTTTCCTGGTAATACATGCACCATTTGAAGCTTACGCAGGTACCGCAACCCAGACAGACTGGTCCGGAGGAGACGGAATCTGGGGGCCGGTTTTCGACTGGGGCGATGAGTCCTATATGAACACAGATATTGAATGTTACGGTGACCCTTCGAATGTAACTCTCCATAAAATTCTGGAACATGCCGTATCCAGTGATTTTGATTATGCCGTGTCAGTATATTCCGCGGATATCAACGGAGACGGCTACATGGATATCCTCGGAGCGTCTGCATACGATGACGACATCACCTGGTGGGAGAACGATGACAGCACAGGCACATACTGGAAAGAACGCACCATAGAAGGGGATTTCAATGGTGCCATTTCAGTAAATTCCGCGGATGTTGACGGAGACGGTGATATGGATGTCCTCGGAGCTGCCCGTTACGATGACGACATCACTTGGTGGGATCTGACAGGAGATTATCTCTCTAACGGCTCGCTCGAGTCCAGCGTACTGGATGTCCAGGAGAGCCCCGACTGGCAGACAATAGGCTGGACATGCACTGAGCAATCCGGAACAGATGTAGCTTTCCAGGTCAGGGCTTCCGACGATTCTTTCAATATGGGAGCCTGGTCTGTTGTACTACCATCTCCCTGCAACCTGGCTGGAATCCTGACCGAGGGAAACCGTTATTTCCAGTACAGGGCCATACTGACCACAGCTGATTCGCTATTAACGCCTGTACTTCACGATGTGACTGTGGAATGGCTGCCATACACGGGTATTCAGGGAGGGTCTGCGGGGGAGGTTGCTGCCTTGTATGGCGCACGACCAAATCCGACGCTTGGCAATGCTACACTGGTCTTCTCACTGCCTGTGGACTCGTGGGCGGAACTGACCGTATACGACCTGACCGGGCGCGTGGTTCACTCCATTAGTGATGAGTACGAGCCGGGAGTACATGAGGTGATACTGGACGATCTGGCCTGTGGAGTGTACCTGATCAGGATGACCTCGGAAGAGTTTACAGCGACGCAGCACTTCGTTGTGATCAGGTAGTGCCGGAGATTACGGGAGTTCATTAAACCTCGGCACCTGAAAATTTCGAGTACCTCTGTTTATGGTCTGGAGGATGAGGATGACTTCCTTCAGCTTGATATAGAATTTTTCCTTAAGGATGCTTCAGAGTAAGCTGGTATGAATCTTAATCCCGATTTGAAGAAGCGCACACAGTTGGAGCTTTTCCGGCTTTACAAGAGCATTCAGTCATCTGTTCACGATCTCACATATCTCTTCTGGGAATGTACACTTCGTTGCAATCTTAACTGCGGGCATTGTGGTAGCGATTGTTTATCTTCCTCTTCGGTGGCTGATATGCCAGCAGAGGACTTCCTCGGTGTACTGGACGGAGTTCGCAGGAAACTTGATCCCGGGAAGATCACCGTTGCGCTTACCGGGGGAGAACCGATTTCAAGTCATGAGAGACCGACGGTGGGCGAAAACCGGAGCATGTGCAGAATGCAGCTCATGGCGCTGGTGCGGCGGTAACGGGCTTCATCTTCGGCATGAGAAGAGTGGAGAACTGATGATGTGTCAGCTTGCCAGCCTCCAGGAAACCGAGTCTGAACGGAGTTTTCCAGAGAATGCTCGAGTAACTCAGTGGAAGGAATTATGAAGGCTGTTCTGATCGGTTTGATTAACAATGACGACCCCAACGGTCAAAACTTCAAATCCCCTGTGGATATGTCTGTTGGAATTGGATCATCTGTATAGTTAATATTTAGCAGTGCAGCATCCGGATGATCTGATCAAGCAGGAACCAGATTTCCAGGTCATAGAAGAATTCAGGAAAGTTGCCGAAAGAGAGATTCTGGATGCTAATGCCGTACTCTCTTCCGAAGGGAAACTGGGACACTCCACAATGCGATTATCGCGATTTCAGGCAGAAAATCGGGAATATTGAAATTGACGAGTTGTTTCGGGAAAATTACCGGAACTGTCTGAAACCAAGATTCCTAACGTGAATTAATCTTCATCTCATTGACTCTTATATGAAATCATCCTAGAATTCAATTGAAACAAAGTGAAACCATTCGAGTCCGGTGAGTCTTTAGCATAATATCGTCTGTTTCACAAACTCAACAAAATATGCTTCTTCCGGACTCAGAGAGCTGGAAGGAGTTTGTAATGTATTCAAAAAATCTTGCCCTTGTCATTTCTCTGGTAATATTTGCATCTTTTGAAACTTACGCCGGTACAGCAATCCAGACCGATTGGTCCGGCGGGGACGGCGTCTGGGGGCCGGTTATCGACTGGAGCGATGAGTTTTACGTAGATACAGATATTGAATGCTACAATGATCCTTCAAATGTTTCTCTCCGGAATATTAATATTGAACATATCGTGGATGGGGATTTTAATGAAGCCAGATCAGTATGTTCCGCGGATATCGATGGCGACGGCGACATGGATGTTCTTGCGGCAGCAGGTGAAGCCGATGACATTACCTGGTGGGAGAACGTAGATGGTTCTGGTACCAGCTGGATTGAGCACACCGTAGACGGGGAGTTCGATGGTGCCTATTCCGTATATTCAGCAGATATCAATGGTGATGGTGATATGGATGTCCTCGGAGCTGCCCGATTTGCCAATGATATCACCTGGTGGGAAAATGTTGACGGTACAGGTACCAGCTGGACGGAGCATGTCGTAGACGGGTTTTTTGATTGGGCCTGGTCAGTGTACTCAGCAGATATCAATGGTGATGGTTATATGGATGTTCTTGGGGCAGCCTGGCTAGCAGACGATATCACCTGGTGGGAAAATGTTGACGGCTCTGGTAACAGCTGGATAGAACACACTGTAGATGGTGATTTCAATGCTGCTATTTCTGTTTATTCCGCAGATGTAAACGGTGATGGTGATATGGATGTCCTCGGAGCTGCTAATTTTGCCAATGATATCACCTGGTGGGAAAATGTTGACGGCACCGGTACCAGTTGGACGGAGCACGCCGTAGAAGGTGCTTTCAATGAAGCCATTTCGGTATTTTCTGCGGATATCAACGGTGACGGTTACATGGATATCCTCGGAGCAGCCGAGAATGCAAGTGACAACATCGTATGGTGGGAGAATGTAGATGGCTCTGGTACTAGCTGGATAGCACATTGTGTTTCCTGGCAGTTCAATAGCGCCAAGGCAGTATATTCAGCGGATGTCGACGGTGACGGATACATGGATGTTCTCGGAGCCGGAATTTCTCACGGTGTAGTATGGTGGGAGAACGATGATGGTTCTGGTACCAGCTGGACATGGCACACTCTGCTCGAGCCCGGTTCACCATATTCAGTGTACTCATCTGATATAGATGGAGACGGTTGCCTGGATATTCTAGGTGCATTTGAAGCAAGCGACGACGTCTTCTGGTGGGATATTACCACATTTCTACCTGAAGGTGCTCTTGAATCCAGTGTACTGGATGTCCAGGAGAGCCCGGACTGGCAGACAATAGACTGGACCTGTACAGAGCCATCCGGGACAAGTGTTGCTCTTCAAGTAAGGGCTTCCAACAATTCATCCAGCATGGGAGCATGGTCCGATACATTAACATCTCCCTGTACCCTGACCGGGATACTGACTGACGAAGACAGTCTTTTTCAATACAGGGCAATATTGACCACAACAGACTCGCTTTACTCACCAGAACTTCACGATGTGACTGTGGACTGGGTGCCTTTCACGAGTACCCAGGAGGAGGCTGCTGGAGAGGTTACGAAATTCGCACTGTTTGGCGCACAACCCAATCCGACATTTGGCCATGCCACACTGGTCTTTTCGATGCCTGTGGATTCTAAGGTGGAGCTGATCGTCTACGACCTGGCCGGGCGAATTGTCCATTCAGTCAGTGGTGAGTATGAGATGGGAGTACATGAAGTAATACTAGACGACCTGACCAGTGGAATATATGTGGTCAGAATGACCTCCGATGAGTTCACTGAGGCACAGCATTTCGTAGTGATCAACTAGTACCGGGAATTGCAGTATCTTTGATATCGTTTTGGGCAGTTCGCTGTTGTTTTAGACATTGACCCGACTAGTTCACGCTGGAGCTGGATGAAGAGTTGCGCTCCCAACGGGCAAACTTTAAACCCTCTGTGGAAATGGCTGCTGAAATTAAGCAAGCTGTAGAAGGATCCTAAATCATATTATCTGTGAACTGTTGAGGACTACATTTTCTGTTGTTTAACTAGTCTCCTGATTAGGATTATATATAAAAAAAGTGATATATATAATGAATCTCGAAGTTGATCTGAATTGGAAAGTGTAGTAACCTTACCCACGAATCTGCTGGTGCTGGATGATCATGCATGCTGAAAGGAAGTGATCGTAAATGAAATTTCTAACGATTGCAGTATTATGCTGCACTATGATATCTCCTGCGTTATCAGCAGACGAATGGCAAGTGGAAACCGTTGATAGTAGTAATAACACTGATTTACATTCTCCATCTCTCGCCATGGATGCTGAGGATAACGCTCATATTTCGTACCAGGAATGCATACTGTGGGTTAGTGCTGATCTCATGTATGCATATAATAACGGTTCTTCCTGGGATATTTCCATCGTTGACAGCAGTGTGTCAAGCCATGGTTTGGCCTGCAGGTCTTCTATCGCTCTGAGTAGCGGTGTTAACGCAAAGATTGCGTACACTAATAACGATAATGGGTTTCTCAAATATGCATCCTGGAACGGTTCATCCTGGGATGTTGGTGTTGTTGATGGTCTCTGTGACGGTCTTAATTATGTCTCGCTTTGCCTGGATGACGGGGATGATCCTCCCAGTATCGCATATGGTGATAATGGTACCACTGGCCAGGATCTCATGTACGCCCGATTTGAATCTCAATGGTTGATTTCTGCGATTGAAATCTCCGGAGACGTGGGTTATTATGTATCAATGGCTTTAGACAGCTACAATACACCACATGTATCGTACTATGCAGCAGGGTTGAGGAATTTGAAATATGCTGTCCTGGGACCTGAATTCTGGCAAATATCCACCGTTGAAAGCAGCGGTGACGTAGGTATGTGCAATTCTATTGCTATTGACAGCAACGATAGACCACACATTTCGTATTATGGCGAAACAAGCGGTAATCTCAAATATGCTTATTACGATGGCTCATCGTGGAATATTTCTGTGGTTGAAACAACTGGAAATGTTGGTCTTGGTTCTTCTATTGCTGTAGACAGCAACAATCATCCTCATATCTCGTATTTCGATGGAACCAATGACTGCCTTAAGTATGCCTATCATAACGGCTCCACATGGGAACTATCCGTAGTTGACGCTTTCGACGAAGACGCAGATCTATCTTCCTCTATTGCCCTTGATAGCGAGGATCGACCGCATATATCATTTGCAGTTATTGATGGAGGATACTACCTCCTGAGGTATGCATACTACGGACCCGTTGGCATAGAAGAGGAAGAAGGCGGGTATGTTGAGTATGCTCTTAGTAATGTCATTCCAAACCCGAGTGCAGGAAGCGCGAATGTAAGTTTCTCCATACCAGTATCATGTGATGTCAACCTGGATGTGTTTGATATTACAGGCCGTAAAGTCGCTGAATTGGCAGATGGTGTATTCTCCTCAGGCATGCATGAAACCGAGATCAATGGTCTGACCAGCGGCATTTACTTCTGTACGCTGAGGACCGGAGCATTCGTGGATACAAAAACGTTAGTAGTCATCAAATAGTATAACTGTAAATCTGATCTACGATCCCTCCGACTCACTTTGTTCGCTCAGGGTAAACTTACGCCTCGGGGTTCTCACCCCTGAATCAGTAAAAATTGAAACCGACCCGCAAGAGCCGTTTATAGAATTGTGGCGACCCCAACGGGCAAAACTTCAAACCCCTTTTGGAACTGGCTGCTATCATTGAGTAAGGTGTAGAAAGTTCATATATCAGATGATCAAAAGCATCTGATCTGCTCTGACATGGAGTTCCGGGCCATCTGACATTCCAGATGTTGACAGGACAGGAACATCCCATCTATAATAAGTTTAAGTAAAGAATCGGGGTTGATTTCGAGTCACTTGAGCGTTATCTGGAACTGGAATGTGGACAGCAGTAAATCCAGTTTCCTTGCACTCGCTGGAAGCGGATAGTTATGGCAAAACCGATAATGTGTGTGCTAATTACTCTTCTGGTCTTTTTAAATTGCACCGACAATCCAACCGGTCCTACCTCAGGAATCCTGGTGACATTACCCGAGAAGAATGAAGTCTGGAAGAGCTGGCTCAACAGTTTTCTTATGGAATGGGAACCCACAGAAAGCGACAGTGTGAAGATTGAGCTTTTAAATGGAACTGAGTTGCTTGGATGTATCTCAGGCTGGACGGAGAACGACGGTTCCTACACCAGGACTGAGTACCTGATGTGTTGTGAAGAGAGCGGAACAGAATACAGGATAAAGATTACCGATAATCTTGGTAAAACAGGACTGAGCGAAACTTTTACTATCGACAATGATCTAGATGTCTTTTCTCCGGAAGACGGAAGTATATGGTACAGATGCGGAAGTCAGTATATAGTGGAATGGACCCCCTCTTGTGCAATGTTTGTATGGATTAATTTACTGAAGAATGATACACACATAGCCAACCTTGCATTTATATACCAGGCAAATGGATGTTTCGTGTTTAACGACAGCCTGCCGGATTCCCTGGGTACGGGGAGCGGCTATACAATTCAGGTGGTTGATTTCAATGGGTTCGAAGGAAATTCAGGATCATTCTCGATAGAGGACTCGTCTCCAGGTCCCCATGGAATATAATCCCTCCCATTTCCCTGGTGGTAATAGACCAGTTGAGAACATCTCGTGGGAGGATTGTAAAGCTTTCCTTGACTCTCTAAACATACTTGACCCTGCTTGGATTTACCGACTGCCAAGCGAAGCGGAATGGGAGTACACTTGCAGGTCTGGATCGATGCCCCGCTTTTACTGGGGAATCGACATGAATGGGGACTACTGCTGGTATTACGGTAACTCCGAGGGAGAATCACACCCCGTTGGAGAGAAGTTGCCGAATTTCTGGGGTCTCCTCGACATGACCGGAAACGTACTAGAGTGGTGTGAGGACAGTTGGCACGAGACTTACGATGGAGCTCCGGTGGATGGTAGAGCTTGGATAAGTGGAAGCGGAGCGGAGCGAGTTATCCGAGGAGGTTGCTGGAATTATGGGGACATCTTATGCCGTTCAGCATTCAGGTACAGTTTCCTGGAAAACTGGGCGAATGATTACCTCGGGTTCCGTATAGTACGGGTGCAGAGGTAGGTTATGAACAATATGAAACACAAGTCATTCCTGAGTATAGTACTCTTCATCATAGTGGGTATGACCCAAGCCGATGAAGTATTCTGGTTCTATGATCTTACAGAGCTTCCAGAATACTGGACGAATGACAACTTCACGTTCTCCGTCACTGGAGCATATATCTATGTTGAGGACTATTGGAATCCTAAATCTAACTCGCGGGGTCCGACCAGCGGATTTATGCTTTCTGAGTACGTGATTATACCACCCGGTATTGACTCACTTGTCATCGATGTACAGCAGCTTGTGGATATGGGTTGTGGCGGCGGCGGTGCAAATGCATCTGCGAAATTGAACGCAGAGATTAACGGCTGTGTAACTCTCGATCTTTGGAATAGACATGTTTTCGGGAGTCAACCATCATTGATAGATTCCCTTCCTATTCATGCGGTCATCAATAATCTTAATCCCGGGGATCTAGTGCAGTTCGAGTTCATTGCCTAAGCAAGTTGTACATATGAATTCCCCGCAGAGTGCGATTGGTGGTTATGGGATGCTCAATTAACAGGCTATGGTATGTTATCTCTCGTTCCCAGAACCTGGGCAGGGATAAAATCCGCATT
>DAOWFD010000141.1 GCA_030638185.1 Candidatus Aegiribacteria sp. | reverse complement strand
TAGCCCCCTTTATCCCTCTCGCTATATCAGCGGCATGGGCCGCGATCCTTGCCGAGATCACACCTGTTTTTACATCGTCGACATTTGGAAGCCTCAAATGCTCTGCGGGGGTTACGTAACACAAGAAATCCGCGCCGTACCATCCTGCCAGCGCGCCGCCTATCGCGGAGGTTATGTGATCGTATCCCGGAGCGATATCCGTGACGATAGGACCGAGAACGTAGAAGGGGGCATTATTGCAGAGACTCTTCTGTATTCTGATATTCTCGGCGATTTTATCCAATTGAACGTGTCCGGGGCCTTCTATCATTACCTGGACTCCAGCATCAAGGGAACGCTTCTGTAATTCACCAAGGGATATCAGTTCCTCAATCTGTGCCTGATCAGAAGCGTCCGCAAGGCATCCAGGTCTCAGGCTGTCACCAAGTGAGAAGGTTACATCGTACTCATGAAGGATCTCGATCAGTCGGTCAAAATGTTCGTATAGTGGGTTTTCCTTTCCTCTCTTTTCCATCCATTCCGCCAGAAGGGAGCCGCCTCTTGAGACTATACCAAGTTTTCTCCCCTGGGCCTTGAGAAGCTGAAGGGCTCTCTCTGTTACACCGCAGTGAAGTGTCAGATAATCTACGCCCATTCTGCAGTGATCCTCTACAGCGGAAAATATCTCTTCCTCAGAGACATCACTTACATCCTTCTCCTCTCTCATTGCCTTGCCGAATACCTGGTATAGGGGGACGGTTCCTATAGGTACCGGGCTTCTTTCCATTATTCTGCCAAGTATTGATTTCCATTGTGAACCCGTTGAAAGATCCATTACAGTATTAGCCCCGTAAGCCACAGCGACTTTCAGTTTCTCAAGTTCGGTTTCGGTGGATTCCAGATCCTCAGAACTTCCAATATTCGCGTTGATCTTGATTGTCATGCCCTTGCCAATGGCTATGGGTTTGCTGACATCATGGGTGTTGTTGGCAGGTATTACTAGTGTGCCGTCGGCCAGACCTTCTATCAACCTGTTAATGTGAACTCCCTCAAGTTCAGCAGTCCTGCTGACGATCTCAAGGGCTTTCCCTCTCTTTGCTGCCTCGATTATGGTTGTCATGCCTGTTTATTCATTCTCCCTCCGCTGGTGCTAACCAGATCAGGTTCATAGGGTATGCTCTCAGCCTTGTTAACCCGGGTTATTAAGGCACCCCTCAATACAAACTCCACCATATATTCTTAACGGTTTAGTTTTAAAGTCAAGTGCGCATCAGTCAGATTTTCATTATTGTTCTGCTGGAGGTGAGAAATGACTGAGAACAGCAGAGATGAAGGTAAACTGGTTTCGGTTCTTGAAGCCAGGGATGAACTGGAAGCTATCACCATACAGGCATTTCTTGAAAGTCAGGGGATCGATGCGGCAATAAGAAGCAGGCAGATACCCATGTACGATGAAATTGCCAGGAGCTGGAATCCTGTCTGGGGTTACGTCCTGGTAATGGAGGAAAATCACGATAGAGCCGAAGAACTCATCATGGAGTACATTGATTCGTGCAGCAGCTGCGAAGGAATCGAAGAAGGGGATATCCCTGAGGGGGATATGGATACATGACGGTTCTACTTCTTCTAGATAGTCTGATTCTGAGTGTCAGCGCATGGTACGCTCTTCCAGCACCTCCCGACTCCACCATCTTTTCCGAAGCCCTTGCAAAGGAACCTGTAGAAGTTCTGATTTTCATGGCCAGAAGCGGATGGAACCCGGAGTGGCTTGATGTCGGTGAGCTGTCCGTTTTGCTGCTTCAGCAATACCCTTCAGATGCAGCCGTGATATCATGGTCAGCCTTACTCATGGAAGTTCCCTTCAAGACAGAGTTAACACCGGTTCTGATAGAGTATGGTGATGTTTACATCGTACCTGATCTGGAATCGATTGTTGATAACCCGCAGCTCCTGAACGCATTTCTCAGAAGAATCCAGCATATCGTAGCAGGTGGAGGGGAACCTGAAGAGCAGGAGAGAATTGTTGAGATAATAACCGGTTCCTGGAGCGATCTTCCAGGGGATACGAAGGCGCTGTCACTGGAAGTTCTGGGGAAACTTGGGATCGACATAACAGGTGATATCCACATCGGGGAATTGGAGGATGCAGGCCTGAGGGCTGCTGCCAGGTATTGCAGTGAGCTCGGCAGAGAGTACACATTTTCCGTTAACGCAAGCGAAACTCCCCTCGAAAGAGTTAACATAGCCGGCTGCAGTCCACCGGAAGAAGTCGCTACGATGCTATACGACCCGCTGTGGGCTGTACGATACAATGCGGTCACAGTGTGTGATCCTGCTCTGCTTGAACCGGTTCTGAATGATTCCATTCCATACGTTGCCCTTGCAGCAGCTTTAGCGAGAAGAGATGCTGGATATCCCGACGGTACTGCAGCAATAAGGGAAATCGCCCTGATGGAAGGTCCCGTGGGATATAAGGCCGCAGAAGAGCTTGGTGCTGCCGATACCCTTCTTCTTAAGGAATTCATGACCAACCGGGAGCCGGGAAGAAGGGCCGCTGCGCAGACGGCCTGGTTCAACGATTCACTGCCAGTGGATTCACTTATGGAAGTGATGTGGCTTTCCGACCCCTACTGGCTGGTTCCCATCTCCTGGGCATGGTACCTTGTGGATATTTCCGATTCGGTTCATGCTGAAACTGTTCTACAGGATATAATTTCCCGTCGCGAGAGCTACACTGACACTGCCATGATAGATAAGTACGCTGCCATACTGCAAAGCCGCCTTGAAGGTGTAGATGAAGAGGAGAGTACTGAGGATTCCGATTGGACCCAATACCTTCTTCCTTTCGATATCGAAACCATGGTTCCAGATACGCTGATTATCAGAACAGACGCAGGGGATCTCTGGATATCTTTATGGGGTGATACAGCTCCTGTTGCCTGCAGTGGTTTTCTACACCTTGCTGAGAGCGGATTTTACGATGGAATCATGTTCCACAGGGTGATTCCGGGGTTCGTAGCCCAGGCAGGCTGCCCCGAGGGAGTGGGAACAGGTGGGCCGGGCTACAATCTCCCCAATGAAAGAAGCGCAATGCATTTCGGCAGGGGAGTACTGGGTATGGCGGATGCCGGTCTCAATACCGCAGGAAGCCAGTTCTTCGTAATGCTTGATGATCACGGAAGGCTGGACGGAAGGTATACCGCCTTCGGCTGCGTTCTTAACACTGAATTACTTGATGAGATAACAGTTGGTACAACCATAAACGGAGTATTGCTCTGCAGGACACTTGCAGAATAGACTCTATTGTAATAATTCTCAGGCTGCAAATATTCAAGATCATAGCCTCTCCGAAAGGTATAACATCATGACCCGGAAAATGAACAGGATTCTTGTTACAGGTGCTCTTGGACAGATTGGTTCCGAATTGACCGCTGAACTGCGGAAGCGGTACGGCAGGGACAACGTCATTGCATCGGATATAAGATCCGATGAAAGTAGTCCCGTTGTGACTGGAGGCCCATGGGGTTTACTTGATGTTACAGATACCGAAGCCGTTGAAAAGACCATAATTGACAACAGGATAGACTCAATATTCCACATGGCGGCCATACTCTCGGCCACCGGGGAGAAAAACCCCCAGCTCTGCTGGAAAGTCAACATAGATGGAACCCTGAACATCCTTGAAGCGGCCAGGGGAAACGACCTGGTAAAAGTGATAATACCCAGCTCAATAGCCGCCTTCGGCCCTGAGACACCAAGGGAAAACACCCCCCAGGAAACGATACTGCGGCCG
This sequence comes from Candidatus Aegiribacteria sp., assembly GCA_030638185.1. Taxonomy (GTDB): domain Bacteria; phylum Fermentibacterota; class Fermentibacteria; order Fermentibacterales; family JCC-6; genus Aegiribacteria. The sequence continues at coordinate 172 of DAOWFD010000141.1, read as the reverse complement.
AGAACCATATACGGAGTGACCAAGGTTTCAGGGGAGCTGCTCTGCGATTACTATGTCCGGAAGTTCAATCTAGATGTCAGGGGTCTGCGCTATCCGGGGATAATCTCCTCGGAAACCCTTCCCGGGGGGGGAACCACTGATTACGCTGTGGAGATCTATTATAAAGCTATTG
>DAOWFD010000144.1 GCA_030638185.1 Candidatus Aegiribacteria sp. | reverse complement strand
GGATACTCTGCCCTTCATATTCGAACAAGACAGCCTTGAGATCGCACTGCTTTCGGCTGTGCGGGGTGAAAAACCGTATATCGATGATCTCAGGCTGAACGTCATACAATCGTGGGCCGATGCAAGGGAAGGCAGATTCGATGAAGCCCTTGAAGCAGCCAGGCGATCGCGGGATGAGATGCTTTTGGGATGTCTGGCCCTGCTTGCCGGCGAACCTCCTTCAGAGAGGTGTATACCTCCCTTAATGATACCTCCCGGCGCATGGAACGAATACATGACGGGAGATATGTCAGGGGGAGACGAAAGCATAGTGGAAGCCTCGGCACTGTTCGTCTGCGGAATGCGGGACAGATCCATGAATTCGGTGATGGCGGTTCTGAACGGGGCAGAGGAACTCTCTCCCTGGGCGCTTTCCGTCTCAGGAGGCCTGGCTGCCCTTGCCGGGATGGATTCCCTTGCGGTAATGTTGGGTGACTCGGCATTATCACTCAGCAGGAATCCCTACACACTCCTGATGAGGGGTAGTATTGCCGGAACCACCGGCAGTCCGTACAGGGCTGTTGAATTCTTTTCGGAATGCCTGGATATTTCCGAAGCCTTTAATGAAGCGAGGTTCCAGAGAGCGCAATACCTCTGGATAATCGGTTCAGTAGACGAAGCTATGGAAGACTACCGCTTGCTGAGGCAACTTAATTATCTTATGCCTGCATTCGAATCCATGTTCGAATGGGGTGAATACTTCACAGAAAGCTGATCGCGGCAGGAAGTATACCCCTTATGAAACAATTGAAAATTGTGAGGAGATAGATAATGTCAATAAAGAGATCTGTTTACGACTTTCTGACGCGGCTCTCGGTCAAACTTAAGGGTGGCGGCGACAAAGCCATCGAAAAACAGAAAAAAAAAGGGAAAAACACCGCCAGAGAACGTGTGGAGGATCTGCTGCTTGATGAGGATACTTTCCTCGAGATAGACCTCTTCGTAGAACATTCCGTTAAGGATTTCGGAATGGACAGAAAGGATCTGGTCGGCGACGGAGTCATCACCGGCTACGGAAAGGTTCATAACAGGCCAGTTGCAGTATTCGCACAGGACTTCACAGTTGCCGGAGGATCCCTTGGAAGAGCCCATTCAAAGAAAATCGTAAAGGTAATGGATGTCGCAGCTAAGGCTGGAATACCCCTGATAGGGATAAACGACTCGGGTGGGGCCAGGATTCAGGAAGGAGTGGAATCGCTCTGCGGATACGGCGAGATATTCTACCGTAATACGAAACTCAGCGGAGTGGTTCCTCAGTTTTCCGTCATTCTGGGTCCCTGCGCCGGCGGCGCGGTCTATTCACCTGCCCTTACGGATTTCGTATTCGTAGTCGACAGAATCTCTCACATGTTCATAACCGGACCACAGGTCATTAAAACAGTTCTGGGAGAGGATATAACCCAGGAGGAACTCGGGGGTGCAATGACCCAGGCCTCAATCACGGGTAACGCCCAGTTCTACGCGAAAAGCGAAACGGAGGCCTTCAACACGCTTAAGAAACTTCTTTCGTTCCTCCCGGCAAATTCGAAGGAACTCCCACCTGTCAGTAAACCAATCCCCCCCGACCACCCTCTTGGTGATGATGTTATCCCCGATAACCGCAGGCAGGCATACTGCGTAAAGGAAATCATCCGAGGTATTGTAGACGCATCCGATTTCCTTGAAGTACACGAGTACTATGCCAGAAACATGGTTGTGGGATTCGCAAGGCTTGCAGGCCAACCCATAGGGATCATCGCGAATCAACCCAGGATCCTGGCCGGTGTTCTTGATATAAATGCCTCTGATAAGGCGGCAAGGTTCATAAGATTCTGTGATTGCTTCAATATTCCCCTGCTGACATTGGTGGATACCCCCGGATACCTTCCTGGAGCGGATCAGGAACATGCGGGAGTCATCAGGCATGGAGCAAAGATACTCTACGCTTACAGCGAAGCTACAGTTCCCAAGATGACAGTTATCATGAGAAAGGCATACGGTGGAGCTTATATAGCCATGTGCAGCAAGCACCTTGGAGCCACATTCGTCGCTTCCTGGCCCTGCGGAGAGATCGCTGTAATGGGACCTGAAGGGGCGGCCAACATCATATTCCGAAGGGAAATAGCTGCTGCTGAGGAACCGGAAGCGTACAGGCAGGAAAAGATCAGGGAGTATGAGGAAAAATTCGCTAATCCTTACGTTGCTGCGAAAAAGGGATATGTCGACACCATAATAAGGTCCAGCGAAACCAGAAATACCCTGATAAAGGTACTTTCTATGGCCAAACAGTCCAGAACGGGCCATCCTCACGGAAACATACCTCTGTAAAGGCGGGACAATATGGAGAAAGAACTGGATAAACTCATCATAGACGGTACCGAGTACGTTACAGAGGTGCCGGAATGCAGCATAAAGCCATACGAGGGTGTTTCGGATCCCTCTGAGATAAGGGCTTTCATACCCGGAACTATAGTCGAAATCAAAGTGTCAGAAGGTGATATGATCGAACCGGGTGTTGTCCTTCTTCTTCTTGATGCCATGAAAATGCACAATGAAATCTGTTCAAGAGAAAGTGGACTCATCGGGAAGATTCATGTCTCATCAGGCGATTCGGTGCAGAAGAATCAGCTTCTGGTAAATATCATTATCAATAAGTAATCACCATAACTGTAATATGTCAGCGGGGAAGGGCACGCGCCCTTCCCCGCTCTGTTCTTGTGCGTCCTGCCGTCAGTTATTCCGAGGAATCCAGATCCTCTGCCTTCTGCATGGCGTTAATAGCAGCGTTCCTCCGGCCAAGACGGCTGTAGGTGCTGGCAAGGTAGCGCCAGTAATTGGCGTTGTCAGGCTGGAACTCAAGGGCTGTTTCGAGAGCCTCCGCGGCTTCGGAATCCATTTCCTTCCTGTTGTAGCAGGCGTATCTTGTATAGTATGCGTTCGAAAGTTCATCGGGAGTCAGGCCCTCTATCATTACTACCGAATCAAGAATTGAAAGAGCCTCATCGTAATTCTCCATTACGAAGTTAACGTGGGCAAGGGTTGAAAGAATAATGAAGTCGTCGCCGATAAGGTCCCTTGCACTGTTAAGCTCGGTTATCGCCAGCTGGTAGTCTTCCATTTCAATGTAGGCGTATCCTTTTGATACCAGCATATTGGCCATGATCTCATCGGCTTCATCCTGTTCGAGCCAGCCTTCCGTAAGACCCAGATCGATATTTACGAAGGCTTGATCGAAAATGCCGATAGCGGATTCATAGTCGCCTTCAAGTAAATATGCTCCCGCAAGTGCGTCAAGCATATCAACATTTGTGGGATCTATCTCCAGTGCCTTGCCATAAGCATCCTTAGCCTGCTGGAGGTACTCCAGCATCTCTTCCTCTGTGGCGTCAAGGGCCATCATGGTCAGGATGCTTCCAGAGTTGTAGAGGGCCTGGATGCAGAGGGTTTTTCCCTGCGCCAGATTCTGTGAGTAGTAATCCAGGGTATAGGGATCACTCGTGTTGTTGATCATCTCCTGATAGCTTAGTATCAATGCTTCCGCTTTCTGTGAGGCATTCTGGAAATCTTCAAGGGCTGCAGGAAGGTCACTGTTAATATTCAGTTCAACATCACCCAGCATAAGCTCGAAATCAGGTCTTTCGGGTGCAACCTGAATACCCATATTAAGCATTACAACTGCAGAACCAACATCACCATCGTTCATCGTGTTAGCAGCGCTGTTAAAGAATACGAACCAGTATTCGTTGATCGCAAGCGCTCCGTTGATATCAAGTTCGTAAGCCTTCATGTATGATTCAGCCGCCTCAGACCATTGAAACTGCTCAGTAAGAGCTCTGGCTTTCCAGAACCAGATTTCCGCATTTAGAGAATCTCCCTGGGCAATGACGCTGTCGGCAAGATATATGATCTCGTCGTATTCCTGGTTCTGCATGTGAACCTTCATGCCGGTTACAACCGGTGAGCTGCAGGCTGCAATCATAGCAGTTATTGCTACGGCGGTAAGAATAACCCTTCGATTAACATTCCATCCAGTCAAATCTGACCCTCCATTCAAATTATTAGATATACATACAATATGACCGATAATTATGAAATCTGACCTTTTCCACGATGAAAGTCAATATTGACATTGCAGGGATCAGTATTCAGTTTACAGTGGCTTGGAGGTTTCGTATTTGATTTGCTTAACAGAACTCTTCCGCTTTTTTCTGGGGGTGCTCGCTGTATCCTGGAGTACATCCCTTGCTCCCGATAAAGGCCATGAAAACACTTCATCCAGAGAAGCGGTCATTCTCATTGACTGTCAAACCATACTCTTCCTGGAAGACGGCAGAGAAGCTAATCTGGCGCTGGTATCCACCGGAAGAGCGAATTACGACACACCAACTGGAACATTCGAGGTTCTGTACAGACGAAGGGCTCCGGTATCCAGTTCCTACGGCGTTAGAATGCCCTACTGGCTGTGCATACATCCATCTGGCCAGATAGGTCTTCATCAGACTTTTCTATCAGGTACAAATACACTTGGTACCAGAAGATCACATGGTTGTATAAGACTTGGCGAGATAACCGCCAGATGGAGCTACTACTGGCTAAGGGTGGGTTCAACAGTGAGGATTCAAATGGAAAGTCCCAGAAGGGTCAATCCCTGGCCTCGGAATCTGTCCTGCTTCTGCAGTGGGAACACAGATATCTGCTGATCTCCTCCACGGGTATGCCGGACAGGTACCGGTTAAGTATTTTCGCGTAATCCTCGTCTCGTTTTTCTTCACCGCATCCGGGACACACAGGCAGAAGTTTTGAAAGACTCTCGATTGTTTTCATGGCTTCATCGTACTTACCGCGGAAGTAACTCAGCTTCACCATATCTTCGAATCTGCCGCAGGCGATTTCTATTGCCCTGAAGAGCTCAGACGGTTGAGGAGGTTTTACTACAAAGGCTCCTACCCCCGCTTCGGATGCTTCTTTCACAAGATCCTCTGTCTCATAGGCACTCAGAATCACAATAGGTGTAGGGAAATGCTTCTGGATAAGAATCGTCGCTTCGATACCCGACATTCTTGGCATCTTAATATCCATGAGCACCACATCAGGCTGTATCTTCCTGACCATCCCCAGAGCTTCGTGACCATCTTCGGCTTCTCCAGCAACTTCGTATCCCAGTTCCTCCAGCATACCTCTAATCATCTCAGAAACAAGATGGTCATCCTCAACTACCAGTACCCTCTTCTTTTCACTTGCTTTCATTGACACTATCCTCCGTAACGATTCTGCAGAAACTTATTCTTGCTGAGGCGCCCCCATCGTTCTGCAGAGTAAGTTCGCCCTGCAGGTTCTTCGTAGTCAAATTCTGAATCAGATCAAGGCCAAGGTTCTTCCTGTCATGCTCCAGGACTTCCTCCGGATACCCCGGGCCGTTATCACTGTAAACAAGTGTAATCCGGCCTGACCGGTTCTTGCGCATCCTGACCTTTATCTTCAGCGAATCACGGTCGACCAGCGCATGTTTGAGCGAATTCCTGACCAGCTCGTTCAGTATCAGGGCAAGGGCATGCGCCTGGTTGGGGTTCACACGGATCGAGCTTTTTGAAATGGATGCTTTCAGCTGCTTGCTGCTGGAGGCGCTTGCAATTGCGTTATTGATGATTCCCCCGGCAAGCCTGGTCAGTTCGAGGGGGTTCCAGCCGGAGCTGGAAAGCATATCATGAACAGTCGCGAGGCCACGGATCCTGCTGATGAGGTTCTGAACGAAT
>DAOWFD010000105.1 GCA_030638185.1 Candidatus Aegiribacteria sp. | reverse complement strand
GTTTGCGCACCGCATGTTGTAGTCCGCCCAGCGTCTGAAAGCGTCTTTGATTCGGCCATTCAGCTCGCTGCCAGGATTGTGCTTCAGGAATTCATACAGTGCGAACAGATGGAAACGGCCCTCGGCGTACTTGCCGGTAGTTCGGGCCTCATCGAAGTAGAACCAACCCTCTTCATCCTGAATCTTCAGGATATTCTCAAAACCCCGCATTACGGAAGCACCTCCACTGAACCCCCGGCGGATTTAATAATCTCTTCGGCGCTGGAGCTGAATGAATGAGCGCATACGGTAAGTGCCCTCTTCAGTCCTCCTTTTCCAAGGATCTTGACCGGACGGAATCTGGAAGAAACCAGCCCGGCATCCTTCATTATATCAGGAGTTACAACGCTGTCCGCTGTAAATCTATCAAGGTGCTCAACATTGACTATCTGAAACTTCCTGGTGAATCGGGTATTATTGAATCCCTTATGGCTCATACGTCTCTGAATAGGCATCTGACCACCTTCGAACCAGGGCTGAATGCTGGCTCTAGCCCTTTGACCTTTATGACCTTTGCCGCTGGTTCCGCCCTTACCGGTACCCCGTCCGCGACCTCGCCTGGAAGAGACCTTGGTGGCTCCTCTGGCAGGCCTCAGATGCTGTAAGCGTCTCATTATTCAACCTCCTCGACCTCTAGCAGATGAGAAACTCGGTTTATCATCCCGCGTATTTCCGGTCTGTCAGGATGAACAACGGTATGATGCAGTCTTTTAAGCCCGAGGGCTTTCAGTGTGCGCTTCTGCACTTCTTTCCGGCCGATCGCACTTTTTATCTGAGTTATTCTGAGTTTCCTGTCAGCCATCGTTTCCCCTTCTGGCCACAGCTGCCTGCCGGTATCCACTGACTCTGTCGATCAGAACAAGATCCTTCAGACCCGTCATTGTAGCTTTGACAACGTTATGAGGGTTATTGGAGCCCTGGGATTTCGTAAGCACGTCCTTTATCCCTGCACATTCCATAACTGCCCTGACTGCTGATCCAGCAATAACACCTGTACCGGAACTGGCTGGACGGAGCATGACTTTTCCCGCTCCATGTCTGCCCAGGATCTTATGTGAAATTGTCCTGTTATCTATCAGTGGGATACTGATCATGTTCTTTCGCGCGCAATCCTGTGCTTTCCTTATAGCCTCCGGCAGTTCCGTCGCTTTGCCCAGTCCAACTCCAACTTTTCCCTTGGCGTCACCTACTGCAACAATCGCGTTGAACCCGAAGTTTCTGCCGCCCTTTGTAACCTTTGCTACCCTGTTAACGGCAATAAGCCTGTCAATGAGACCAGCTTCTTCGAGCTTTGAAACCCTCTGCTTCGGCTTCTGGTTCGATTTGTCTTTCTTATGATGTGTTCTATCCAATGTATTGACTGTCCCTTCTATAACCTGAGGCCGGCTTCACGGGCATTTTCCGCCAGTGCTTTAACTCTACCGTGATAAACATGCCCACCACGGTCAAAGACAGCTTCATTTATGCCCTTCTCCTTAGCCCTGTCGGCAAGAAGCTTGCCGAGCCTGGAAGCCTGTTCGCATTTACTCTCTTTCTTTACAGTTGAAAAACTGCCTGATTTGGTAGTCAGTGTAAGCAGTGTCTCCCCCGTCAGATCGTTAATCAGACTGGCTTCCATATGCTTCAGGGATCTTCTTACAAGCAGCCTCGGCCTATCGTCCGTTCCAAACAATCTCTTCCTTATATGGAAGTGACGACGTCGGAGGCGCTGCTTTCTGGTTAACTTAGCCATTTTTCAGTCTCCTCCTGACACTAGGTTATTGTTTTGACAGCCTTACGCTTAACATACTGATCGGAATATCGGAATCCGATAAGATTATAAGGTTCAACCTTTCTGATCTTATACAGCTCCACACTGAATGCACCGACCAGATGCTTGTTAATACCGCTAACGGTAAGCGTAAAGGTGTTCTGCCCCGGTTTTATTTCGATCTCAAGACCATCGGGTATCTCAAAAAGCACTCTGTGTGAAAACCCTAGCTGCATTTCAAGAATCCGCCCTTTTACTTCAGCCTGATATCCTTTGCCATGAACGATCAGGATTTTATTGTGACCTGTAGAGACTCCCTTGATCCAGTTGGCCAGATGAGCCCTTGTCGTTCCGTGAAGCCTGGTCAGTTCCCTGGTCTCACTTTTCCGCGATAGTACTATCTCATCATCACCGATCTTGACCTTGATTCCGGAAGGAATTGTCAAGTCCCGCTCGCCCTTCGGCCCCTTTACAGTGATTACGTTCTTTTTACCGGTCACTGTAACCTTCTCAGGTACAGGAATGGGTAATCTGCCTATTCGTGACATCCTCTTACCTCTCCTTACCAGACGTGGAGCAGTACTTCGCCGCCCACGTGCTGTTTCCTTGCTTCAGCGTCGGTCAAAACGCCTCTGGGAGTTGTAAGAACAGCTACCCCGCGTCCTCCCATTACCCTGGGAAGATTGGCGGCATCAGCGTATACCCTGCAGCCGGGCTTAGATATTCTTCTAATTCCAACGATCAGAGGTTGATTATTATTGAACGCGAGGTAGACCCTCAGTATGCCCTGCTTCCCGTCCTCCATTCTTCTAAAACCCCTGATGAACCCTTTGTTGTAAAGAGTCTTTGCTATCGAAGTCTTCAGCTTCGAAGCGGGGATATCAACCATTTTGTGTTCTGCCCGGGAAGCATTTCGAATCCGGGTAAGCATATCCGCTATTGGATCTGTCATTGACATATATTTCTGCCTCCCTACCAGCTTGCCTTGCGTACGCCGGGAAGAAGGCCCCTGTTGACCATATCCCGGAAACAGATACGACAAATACCGAATTTTCTCAAGTATCCCCTCGGACGCCCGCAGATAGAGCACCGGTTGTACTTCCTGACCTTGAACTTGGGGGTTTTCTTCTGTTTTTCTATAAGAGCTTTTCTAGCCAATTCTTCTCCACCCCCTGCTAACGCGAGTTCGTGCGGAAGGGCATGCCTATAAGCTTTAGAAGCTCAAGACCTTCCTCATCCGTGAAGGCGTCTGTTACTATGGTTATGTTCATCCCCCTGAATTTATCAATACTGTCTACATTGATCTCAGGGAAAATTGCCTGTTCCTCTACACCGAAATTGTAGTTACCGTGCCCATCGAATCCTCTTGGGGAAAGACCTCTGAAATCCCTTACCTGAGGTATGGAAAACGTAATGAGCCTGTCCAGGAACTCCCACATTCTGTCTCCTCTTAGAGTGACGAATGTTCCGATGGGAGTCCCCTCGCGAAGACGGAATCCTGCAATTGACTTCTTGGCCTTTGCAACCACCGGCATCTGGCCAGTAATGGTAGCAAGTTGTTCGGTCGCGTTTTTCAGGTTGTTCGCGTTGTCCATGGCTTCTCTTCCGAGCCCCATGTTTATTACGACTTTCCTGACGCGGGGAATTCTGTTCACGTTATCATATTCGAAACGCTTTTTCATCTTATCCCGCAGTTCATCTACGTATAGTTTCTCAAGTCTTGGCAAAGTTCTCACTGGTCACCTCCTAACCGGTTGGCATTGTTTCGTTGCATGCCTTGCAGTGTCGCTTGAGTCTGCCTTCTTCATCTCTGATCCGCTTTATGCCGGAAGCTTCTCCGCAACCGGGACATACTACATGCAGATTGGAAAGATGTATTGCAGCTTCCTTCTCAATGATTCCTCCCTGCTGATTGCGGGAAGACGGCCTCGTATGCCTCTTTATCAGGTTCAATCCCTCAACGATAGCACGATTGTTTCGAGTAAATACTTTAAGGACCTTACCTTCCTTACCCCTTTCTGCTCCGGTCAGGACACGTACCTTGTCTCCCTTTCTGATATGCATCAGATCACCTCCGGAGCCAGGGAAACTATTTTCATAAAATGCTCCCTCAGTTCGCGTCCAACAGGTCCGAAGATCCGTGTAGCGACCGGCTGGTAGGATTCATCCAGTATGACCGCTGCGTTGTCTCCAAACCGGACGGATGTTCCGTCCTTCCTGTTCAACTCTTTTTTGACCCGGACTACAACTGCCCTTCGCACTTCTTTGGCCTTGACTGCGCCATCGGGCAGGGCATCCTTTACAGAGACCACGATAATATCTCCGATGGTTGCGTACCTGCGCCTGGTGCCCCCAAGAACCTTGATACACTGCACAGTACGGGCACCGGAATTGTCCGCAACTTTCAGTTTGGTTTCTGCCTGAATCATCGCCGATTCCTCCTATCGTGCCCGTTCCACTATATCGAGAACTCGCCAGCGCTTGGTTTTCGAGAGAGGCCGTGTTTCCGATATGGTGATCTTGTCTCCCGGGTTGCACTGATTCTCTTCATCGTGGACGTAATATTTCTTCGTTGTTCGGTAGCGTTTCCTGTAAACCGGGTGTGCCTTGAGGGATACAACCTCCACAATAACCGTTTTTTCCATGTTGCTGGAAATCACGGTTCCGGTAAGAACCCTTCTGTTCCCTGTTCTTGCTTCGGCCATATTAACTTCCTTCTCCGGTCCTGGATTCCAACCCCAGATCAAGCTCTCTGATTACAGTGAGTGTTCTGGCGAGATTCTTCCGGGTAATTTTTATCCGCAGGGGATTGTCAAGCGGCTGTGTAGTTCTTCGAAACCTGAGGTTGAAGAGTTCCTGCCTGAGCTCCCGAGTATGCTCTTCAAGTTCTTCAGGGCTCATCGAACGAAGCTCACGGGTTTTCATCTACAAATCCTCCTTATCACGAACCATGAATCTGGTCTTGATGGGAAGCTTGTGTCCCGCAAGTCTCATTGCGGATTTCGCCAGTTCAACCGGAACTCCTTCAAGCTCGAACATCACTCTTCCCGGTTTGACAACAGCAACCCAGTGATCCACAGCACCCTTACCCTTACCCATACGGGTTTCGGCAGGAGTTGAAGTAACGGGTTTGTCCGGAAATACTCTGATCCAGACCTTTCCGCCTCTTTTTACATGCCTGGTGAGCGCAACCCTGGCCGCCTCGATTTGAGCGCTGGAAATCCATCCAGGCTCCAGTGCCTGCAACCCGTATTCACCGAAGGATACAGTACCGCCGCCTTTGGCTTTGCCTCTCATACGGCCACGGTGCTGCTTCCTGTACTTAGTCCTTTTGGGCATCAACATCGCTGATCACCTGCTATCCAGGGGAGGACCGGATATCGGTGGCTCGTGTACTTCACCTTTGTATATCCAGACCTTGACTCCGACGATTCCGTACGTAGTAAATGCGACATCCCGGGAGAAATCAATATCCGCCCTGAGAGTATGAAGTGGAACCCTGCCTTCATGATAAGTGTTTACCCTGGACATTTCCGCACCGCCAAGCCTTCCGGCACATGATACCTTGATGCCTTCAGCACCATCTGTTATCGCATCCCTGATAGCCATCCTCATTGCTCTTCTGACAGAGACTCGGCCTTCTATCTGACGGGCTATCTTGTCCGCGACAAGGGTAGCATCACATCTGTCTTTTCTTATTTCCTGAACCTTGGTTCTGATAGTTTTACCGCCAGCCAGGACTTTAAGTTCATTTGTTATCCTGTCGATATTGGAGCCCTTGCTTCCTATCACCTGACCCGGTCGCGCGGTCCAGATTACTACTTCTACTTCCTGTGGTTTCCTGAAAATCTCAATCCGGGAAACTCTGGCTTTCTCCAGCCTTGAACCCAGGTATCGGCGGATGTCGGTATCTTCTTTCAGATACTCGGCATACTTCCTGCCCCTGGCAAACCATGTGGAATCCCAGCCACGGCTGATACCAAGACGGAGGCCGACAGGATTGGTTTTCTGACCCATACTATTCCTCTCGTCCCTGTTCGGCTGCCTGATCAGTATTGACAACCGTAACTGATATATGACTTGTTCTATGTCTGATTCTGGTCGCTCTGCCCCGGGCCCTCGGTCTCCATCTCATTGTTGTAGGGCCTTCGTCGACAATGACGTTCTGAACAACAAGTTCGTCCACATCGAGTCGCTCCCCCTCCGCCTTCTGAATGGCGTTGGCCACGGCGGAATCCAGTGTTTTCTCGATAATTCGTGATGCGTTCCTTGGAACCGTCATCAGAATTGACAAAGCCTGGTTAACCGTCTTGCCGCGGATAAGATCCGCGATGTACCTTGCCTTGCGGGGGGGAACTTTGACAAATCTTGCTCTGGCAACTGCCTTCATTTCTTCCCTCCCTAAACCTTAGCCTGCTTCTTTTTTCCAGAGGAACCGGATTCACGGTGCCCACGGAATGTTCTTGTGGGAGCGAACTCCCCCAGCTTGTGACCGACCATATTCTCCACTACGAAAACAGGTACGAATTTACGTCCATTATGTACGGCGAAGGTATGTCCCACGAATTCAGGAGGAATGGTGGATCTTCTGGACCAGGTCCGTATTATTCTCTTCTCGCCAGAAGCTTCCATCTGTGTGACCTTTTCAGCCAGCCTCTCTTGGATATAGGGACCCTTCTTCAGTGAACGGGGCATAGCCTATTTCCTCCTTTTTCCAGTGGGTCTCCGTCTGGTAATGAGCTTATCAGACGCTTTTTTGCTTCTTGTTCTCAAGCCCTTGGCAAGCTGTCCCCAGGGAGAACAGGGGTGTCGTCCACCGCTGGATTTCCCTTCACCACCACCCATGGGGTGATCGATAGGGTTCATCGCGACTCCTCTGACATGAGGTCTTCGACCCTTCCACCGGCTGTTTCCGGCCTTTCCCGGCACGACGAGGAAATGCTCGGCATTTCCAACCGTTCCGATTGACGCCATGCAACTCACCGGAACCATGCGGGTTTCCCGGGACGGCATCTTCAGTGTAGCGTACCTTCCCTCACGCGCCATAAGTTGTATTGATGTTCCGGCACTGCGCGCAAGCTGTCCGCCTTTTCCGGGTTTGAGCTCAACATTATGGATTGTTGATCCAAGAGGAATTCTTGACAGCGGAAGATGGTTGCCGTTCTCCGGAGGAGAATCGGGTCCTGAGATAATTGTATGTCCAACCTGAAGCCCTTCCGGGGCTATGATGTACCGCTTCTCTCCATCAGCATAATGAACAAGAGCGATTCTCGCCGAGCGGTTGGGATCGTACTCGATTGTTGCGATCTTACCGGGTACACCAAACTTTTCACGTTTGAAATCGATCTTTCTGTAACGTCTTTTGTGACCACCGCCTCTGTGTCTCGCGGTGACCCGTCCATTGCTGTTTCTGCCGGCTTTACTTTTCATGGGCGCCATGAGAGACTTCTCACCATGATCTATGGTGATCTCATCGAATCCCGGGGATACCTTGAATCGGGTTCCAGGAGTGGTCGGTTTCCATCGTTTCATACTCATCCGCTTACACCCCCTCGAAGAAATCGACCGTATCACCAGCAGCAAGGGTAACGATGGCTTTTTTCCATGATGGTTTACGACCGAGATTCCTACCCAGCCGCTTCTTCTTTCCCTGCATTCTCATAGTCCGAACATCGGTAACGTGTACATCGAAGAGTTCCTCTATCGCGGCGGCAATATGTCTTTTCGACGCGCCGGGGACAACTCGGAACGAGTACTGATTGGATTCTTCTCTTAGAACCGTGCTTTTCTCAGTGACAATTGGCCTGATGATTATCTGCCTTGCGTTCTTCATATCAGTCTCCCCTTAAGCAGGTCAATCGCTTCTTCCGAAAGGAGAACAACTTCAGAATTGACCAGATCGTGAATGGAAACGCTTGCAGCGCTCGTCGCTTTCAGATGGGGAATATTACGGGAAGCCCTTTTAACAAGATCGTCTCCGTCCGTAACAAGAATCATCGTTTTTCTGCCTGCGCAGTTGTGATTGGAAAGCATTTCAATCATTTCCCGGGTCTTTCCGCTGGATATGAGATCTCTGACTATTCTCAAATTTCCTTCCGCAAGTCTTTCACTGAGAATACCGGCAAGGGCTTTCCTTCTTACTTTCCGATTCAGCCTGATATTCCATTTCCTCGGGGTGGGTCCGAATGTGACTCCACCGCCCCTCCATATGGGTGATGCGGCAGTACCAGCCCTTGCATTGCCGGTGCCTTTCTGGCGCCATGGCCTTCTGCCGGATGCTTTCACATCACTTCTTCCAAGCGTGGATACAGTTCCCTGGCGGGAATTCAGTGATTCGGCTCTTACGACCTCCCAGAGGATATGTGTGGAGACGTTCATAGCGAATATCTCCTCAGGGAGATCGGTCTTACCGACCTCTTCACCGCTCATGGTATAAACTCTTACGTCAGCCATGGTTATCTTTCACCCCCGGACTTCTGTTTCTTTATCAGAAGGTAGCCGTTTCTGGATCCGGGAACCGCACCCTTCAGAACCAGAAGGTTCCTTTCGAAATCAACCTGTACGACTTCGAGGTTGCGGACCGTCACTTTCTTTCCGCCGTCCCTGCCGGGCATTTTTTTGTTCTTCCATACCCTTGACGGAGTGGCACACTGGCCTATTGAACCGGGAACTCTGTGAGATTTATTTCCGTGAGTACTGTCACCTCCGGAGAATCCGTGGCGCTTAACAACACCCTGGAAGCCCTTCCCTTTGGTCAGACCGGTAACGTCAACCTTCTCGCCGGGATTGAACATTGATACATCAAGGAATTCTCCTGCAGATGATGTCCCTTCCTTCGGCATTGGAACCTCACAGAACCTTGATACCGGCGGAGCCCCACTCTTCTGCAGATGACCGAGAGTGGGTTTATTCAGACGCTGCTTCTTCTGAGTTTTGTATCCAATCTGTAGGGCTTCGTACCCGTCGGTCTCCATGGTTTTCACCTGTGTAACCGGGTTCGGCTGCGCTTCAAGTACAGTTACCGGAACAGCTTTCCCGTTCTCCTTGAAGATACGGGTCATCCCTATCTTACGAGCCATTAATCCGCTCATAGATCACTTCCCATCGCTGAAGTCCCTTTTCAGGCGGAGGGACGAGCGTTATTTAATTCGCTCACCGGACAACCGCCATTGTCCGGCAATGCGGTGTTTCTCTTAATCCGGCATTGCCGGATCAGTTAGAAGAGAACAGTTGATCTAGATTTCGTTCATCTCCACATCCACTCCTGCAGGCACATCCTGTGACCTGAGAGCGGCTGCGGTTTCTTCATTCGGGTCCTCAATATCAATCAGTCGTGAATGCACTTTCATCTCGAACTGCTCCCGCGATTTCTTGTTCACATGAGGACTTCTCAATACCGTTATGATCGACCTCTTCGTTGGGAGAAGAATCGGCCCTGAAACTCTGGCTCCGGTTTTCAAAACGCTTCTGACAATAGCGGAAGCGGAACGATCGAGAAGCCTGTGATCGTAAGCTCTGAGCTTTATCCTCAACCTGTTAGCCTTCAATACTATCTCCTGTCTCAATTTATCACCGGTTTCTAGCTGAACCCGTTGATACCCATCTGCTTTAACAATCCCCGTGTGATATTCTCAGCAATTTGAGCATAATCATTGAACTGCATAGAAAATCCCGCACGACCCTGTGTTAAAGAACGTAGGGCGCTACTATAACCAAAAAGTTCCGCAAGGGGAACCCTTGCTTTTATTGACTGTACCTCACCTATGGGTTCCATGCTAAGAACATTACCCCTGCGGGCGTTAACATCACCAATAACCTCTCCTACGTAATCGGAGGGACAGATAATGTCCAGGCGCATGACCGGTTCTTTCAGAACAGGTCTGCCATTTCTCAGACATTCCCTTAAGGCCATGGCACCCGCATAGGAGTAACCTGTTTCCGAAGAGTCCGTTTCGTGGAGTTCGGCTTCAAGGAGTTCAATTCTGATCCCATCTACCGGGTAGCCGACCAGGGGACCTGCTCCCACTGAACCCATGATCCCTCTTTCTATAGCTTCAGCGAAATGATCCGGGAATTCCCTGTCTTTAAGTAAGTTCACAAACTCGATTCCGGAAGTAACCGGTTCTACCCTTATAAAGGCATTTCCAAAGTGACCTCTGCCCTGAATGGATTTTCTGAATTCACCTCTGCCCTCAGTTCCGCAGGAAATGCTCTCCCTGTAGGATACCTGTGGCTTACCGGTTCTTACTTTCACTCCTTTTTCCCGCTGAATCCTGCTGGCTATTATCTCAAGGTGCAGCTCTCCCATTCCCATAATAAGGGTCTGTCCCGATTCCTCATCGATGCCGACTCTGAAGCTGGGGTCTTCACTGGCCAGGGATACCAGGGCGTCGTCCAGCGCTTTTTCATCGGAAGTACTCATGGGTTCTATTGCCATCTGTATTACAGGTTCAGGAAATTCAATGGACTCAAGGATCAGCGGTGCGCCAGGGAATGTAAGCGTATCACCCGTTGCAACATCCTTAAGTCCGGCGGCAGCTATATCCCCCGCCATTACGCTGTCCAGATGGGTCCGCTTGTTGGCATGCATTCTCACAAGCCTGGTGAGCCTGTCTTTGTTGTTAGTTCTGTTGTTCAATACATACTGTCCGTCCGAAACACTGCCCGAATAAACCCTCATGAAAGCCAGTCTTCCCAGGTGGGGATCACACTGTACCTTGAATACCAGCGCTGAGAATGGCTCTTCAACACTTCGTCTTACCTTCACTGATGAACCGTCCTCAAGGTGACCGGATATCGGAGGAAGTTCCGATGGTGAAGGCAGCCAGTCCACTATGGCATCCATGATCTGCTGTATTCCTATATTTTTCAGCGCCGCTCCGCATAGTACGGGAACAAATACACCCTCTATCGTTCCCTTACGAACGAGCTTTCTTACCCTTTCAGGGGAAAGCCTTCCTGTGCAATATTCCTCCATGGCGGATTCCTCAAGCATTGCTGCAGACTCCCACAGGACTTTTCTTGCGGTATTATACTCATCTGTGTATTCCTCTGGAATATCTTCAAGTGCGAATTTGGAACCGTAGGAAATCTCATCGAAGTACACCGCGTGTCCTCCGATCACATCGATAATTCCTGAGAAGGTGTTTCCGCTCCCGATGGGCAGTACAACAGACAGTGGTTTGGCGCCCAGCATATCGCGCATCATATCCAGAACGCGTGGATAATCCGCTCCCTGACGGTCCATCTTATTGACGAAAGCTATTCTGGAAACGTTGTACTTATCAGCCTGGTGCCATACTGTCTCAGACTGCGGTTCAACTCCGCCCACAGCACAGAATACCGCAACAGCTCCATCCAGAACCCTCAGGCTTCTTTCCACCTCGGCGGTAAAATCAACATGACCCGGTGTATCTATGACATTAACCTGATGTGATTTCCATATAAAGGTAGTAGCGGCTGACTGGATGGTTATGCCCCTTTCTTTCTCCTGGGGCATCCAGTCCATTGCGGCTGTACCATGATCAACGTCACCGAGGTGGTGTACCCTTCCGGAATAGTAGAGAATCCGCTCGGTGGTAGTGGTCTTCCCGGCATCGATGTGCGCCATAATGCCGATATTCCGTACATTGTCTGTTCGAGAGCTGCTCATGGTAAGCGATTTCCTCCAGTTATGCAATCAAGTAACATCGACCGCTGGAGGAAACTTAACAAGCAGTATACCTACCAGCGATAATGGGCGAAGGCCTTGTTAGCTTCCGCCATTCTATGTGTATCTTCCTTTTTCTTCAGGCTGCCGGAGTTTTCGCCTCTCGCCGCATCCATAATCTCCGCTGCCAGTCTATCAGCCATGCCCCTGCCGCTACGTGCCTTTGCGTACTGAATAATCCAGCGCATGGCGAGAGAATCCCTTTCCTGGGGCTTTACTTCCAGTGGAATCTGGTATGTGGATCCGCCCACCCGCCTTGATTTCACCTTGAGCTGCGGACGTACATTTCCCATTGCCCTGTTGAATACAGTTACAGGATCCTGTCCGGTTTTTTCTGTAATGATATCCATCGCCCCGTAAAATATTTTTTCGGCAGTAGATTTCTTACCTTTATGCATGAGTTTATTAATAAACTTTGCCATAAGCTGATTGCCGTACTTCCTGTCAGGTACGACTTCGCGCTTTTTTGGCCTTGAACGTCTAGCCATTCGTCCTCCCCTTCTGCACAATAAAGTGCAGAACGCTTTGTTCTATGCCTTTCTTGTACCGTACTTCGAGCGGCTCTGTTTTCTTCCTTCAACACCGGAAGTATCTTCAACCCCGCGGATAATATGATACCTCACTCCGGGTAGATCCTTTACTCTGCCACCTCTTATGAACACAACCGAGTGTTCGTTGAGATTATGATCTATCCCGGGTATATAAGCAGTTACTTCAAAACCGTTTCTTAAGCGCACTCTCGCTACTTTACGCAGGGCAGAGTTGGGTTTTTTCGGTGTTGAAGTATAAACCCTTGTGCAGATGCCCCTCTTCTGAGGACATCCGGTAAGGGCAGGTGCCTTGGTTTTCGATTTCTTTTTCTTGCGCCCGTTACGCACAAGCTGATTA
The DNA here is from genome assembly GCA_030638185.1 of Candidatus Aegiribacteria sp. Taxonomy (GTDB): domain Bacteria; phylum Fermentibacterota; class Fermentibacteria; order Fermentibacterales; family JCC-6; genus Aegiribacteria. Next base: position 1,574 of record DAOWFD010000105.1, on the reverse strand, counting down.
ATTGTTGGCAAATCATCTCCTCTCAAATATTATTATTTATACATTAAAAGTGTAATGGGGTCTAAGTCTATACATCAAAATCGGTTTCGTCAATATCAAGCTCTTCCATATTGTCAGGGAATGCCGGCTCGGGCAACTCTTCCCCATCCGGTAATGTGAGCCTGGTGTTCTGGTATTTCTTTACACCTGTTCCCGCCGGTATTAGATGCCCGACGATCACATTCTCCTTGAGGCCACGAAGGTAATCTATCTTCCCTGCAGTGGCAGCGTCGGCAAGTACACTGTTCGTTTCCTGGAAGGATGCCGCCGAGAGGAAACTCTCAGTGGCAAGGGAAGCTTTGGTTATTCCCAGAAGAAGAACTGCTGAAGTCGCGGGTTTCTTGCCTTCCATCATCATAGCCTTGTTTTCTCTCTGGAGAATAAGCCTGTCTATCTGGGAGCCCTCCAGGAACTGTGTATCCCCGGGATCATCGATCTTGGCCTTGGAAAGCATCTGACGTACTACGATACTTATATGTTTGTCGTTGATATTAACTCCCTGGAGACGGTAGACCTCCTGGATCTCGTTGAGAAGGTATTTCTCCGCAGCCTCTGTACCCATTATCCTGAGAATATCATGCGGAGATAATGGACCTTCGGTAAGACGGTCTCCCGCTTTTACCCTGTCCCCCTCGCGTACTCTGATATGCTTGGATGCCTGAATTTTAACAGCGGATTCCTGACCATGATCACCCCTGATGGTAACCGTTCTTATGCCGGCCTTGATAGAACTCAAGGCCACGATACCATCGATTTCGGCAATACTAGCCGCATCCTTTGGTATTCGGGCTTCGAACAGTTCATCTACCCTGGGTAGCCCTCCGGTTATGTCCTTTTGCTGTCCGAGCTTACGCTCGAGCCTGGCAATATGGGTTCCCAGTTTGATGAGACTTCCATCGTTTACTCTGATGTGTGCTCCGCTGGGTATGGGATACCTGCCCCTGATAGAGTCAGCAACGAATTCTTCAACAGGGTCACTGGCTGTCTTCTTCCTGCCCAGCTGAGCGATATGACTCCTGGCACCCCTTGTTGTGAAGTCGGAAATTATCATCATTGCGCTTTCAGTCACTATGTCCTGAATGCACTTCACGAGGTTTCCGGTCCCATGATGCCCCCTGTCCAGAGCTTCGATGACAATTATGAAGGAGCCTTTCCGGCTCAGTTCAGCCAGAGCACTGGCGAATTGCACTTCGAGTTCATCGTTCTTACGTTTCCTGGAATCCTCGAGAGCTTCTATGGCACTTTCAAGTGCTGCAACTTCTTTTTTTGCCTTTTTGCCGAAAGTCTTTATCACTTCTCTTGCAGCGTTCACCAGAGCAGCATAACTTCCGGTTCCCGCCTTCCTGCAGTTTATGGAAATCACAGGGATTTTCTGATCCCTCATCCTGTCGATGAAGTCTTCAGCAAGCGTCTCTGTCCGGTAGGTACTGACCTCCTCGTACGTATAGACAATGCGTCCGTGCCCCTCTATCATCTCTTTTTCCAATTCACCGAGAAGAAAAAGTTCCTCTTCCCTTCGCCTGGGGCGTCCGCTC
>DAOWFD010000076.1 GCA_030638185.1 Candidatus Aegiribacteria sp. | reverse complement strand
TCTTCCATTAAACTTTTACACTCCTCCCGAGGAGTAATGCGATGGCTCAGGTATCTGCAGGCTTGGACGAAAGGAAATACCCGGATGGACGATAAACAGAGGATGAGGCAGGCTGCGACCATGTTCTTCGATCATTTCTGTATATCGCCGGACAGACCCGACAGAGATTCCCTTCAGATTATTCTATCCCATTTCTCACGTATTCCATGGGAAAACCTAACCAAGTTCCTGATAAAAGCACAGCGGTTTCCCGCAGAGAACAGACTGAGGCTGGCTGATACTGTGATAAGCGAGCATATAGAGAAGGGGGCGGGAGGCACCTGTTTTTCCCTTACTGAGGCGCTGGGTACGATTCTATCCTGCGCTGGTTTCTACTGCCATCCTGTCATGGCTGATATGAATCATGGCAAGAACATACACTGTGCCCTTTCGGTTATCGGAGAGGATGGAATCCTGTTTCTGGCGGACCCGGGTTACCTTGTGCCGGTTCCTGTATTGATGGAGCCGGGAAAAGTATCCAAGGTTGATACATCTTTGCAGACACTCTCCTGGGAGCCATCGGAAAGGGACAATTTCTTCGATCTCTATACTGTTGACGGCGAAATCAGAAACTGGAAATACCGTATCAGAATGGATCCTGTCAGTCCCGCTGAGTTCAGGAGCCACTGGCAGAGGTCCTTCGATGCTACCGGTATGAACAGCCTTCATCTTAACTGCAGAAACGAAGAGGGAAGACTGTCGGCTCATAACCTGAACCTCCGCAGAGTCAATTCTCAAGGTAATACGAACGAAAAGCTCAGAGACAGCTATCCTGAGAAGGTAGAGGCATATTTCGGACTTAGCCGCGAAATTGCAGAGGCTGCCGAGGAGGAATGGGAAAGATCATGTCTGGACCGGTAAAAGTTCTACCGGTCATCCCTGTGATAAGCGTCATCTCATCAGATGAAGAGTTGAAAAAGGAAACGGAACTCATCCTGGAATCAAACTTCGGCAGAACAGACCTCATCAGCGGGTTCTACCCCTTCGATCTTTCGGATTATTACGAAGAGGAAATGGGAATTGAGCTGACAAGGCAGTGGTTCAGTTTCAGAGTGCTCAGGGATGCATCCCGTTTAGCAGATTTGAAGCTTATCTGTGCCGATATTGAAGAGCAGTTCCTCCTTGAGAGCGGAAACAGAAGGGTTAATATCGATCCGGGATACCTCGACTACGGAAAACTGGTCCTCGCGTCATTCAAGAGCGCTCCCGATAAGATCTACATGGGTCGGGGGGTATGGGCGCATACATGCCTGAGGTACGGTCATGGCCGGTTCACCGCCCCCGATCACAGCTTCCCCGATTTCATTGATGGAAGATTCAACGATTTCATGCTGCAGGTCAGAAGGAGTTATCGCGGGATTCTGAGATCAATAGGGGAATGAGACTTCCTCAAGCAGCTTCATGGTCTTCATGATGTGAATTCTTTTTTCCGTTATTACATCTCTCAGGACCTTGCCTATCTTCCTGATCGTATATGGCTTTGCGACAACATCTGCAAATCCGTAATCTCTGAAATTGGACATAACCGGATCGTTCGAATATCCGCTCGAAGCAATAATCCTTGCTTCAGGATCTATCTCCAGTAATTTTACTGCAGCTTCGTTTCCACCCATCCCTCCGGGAATATTGAGATCCATTATTACAGCTGTGTAGGGATTAGAGATGAGGCGATAGAAGAGTACCGTAAAGCAATGCAAAACGGTAAACCTTTCAAGCTTGTTATTCTGGATCTGACAGTCCCGGGAGGAAAGGGCGGAAAGGAAACGATAGAGAAACTGAGGAAAATTGACCCTGATATAAAGGTGATCGTATCAAGCGGATATTCTACGGATCCGGTCATGGCTCATTACAGGGAATATGTTTTCATGGAGGTTATTATGAAACCCTATACACTCAGAAAAATCGAATCGAGCATACGCAATATATTAGAATCATAATTCCGGACCGCAAATTGCGTAAGTATTTCTGTTTATCAGAACTCGAAGGATTTCAGCTCCGTTCCAGCCTGTGAAAGTATTCTTTCGATAAGTGCTTGACATCCTTTGGGATCATCGCAATTTTTCGCTAGCCAGGCAGAAGGGAGTACTATGAGATTCATTGTTACAATAGTTTCTCTATTCCTGTTCGCCAGAATAGGTGTGGCTGACTATCAGATAGTCTCAACCATCGATGCTCCGGACACGAACATATCCGGACTTGGGTTCGGAAACGGCCCCGTGTAACTGGGGAGCCTCTTTCCGTCAGCGGGGATATAGTTTCTGAAAGGGGAATTCGACTATGAAAATTATTCTGATACCCATTCTTGTGCTTTCCCTATCCGTTCTCGCCCAGGATAGAGAGGCAGCTCACATAGAGGTGCACGAGTGGGGAGTTGTTTTTTTTGACGATCAGGGAACGGGCAATGCAGGAGGTGTACCATTCCCAGCTTTAACCATGAATCCGGTAGACGATCTGATCGAACCCATTGAGGTTGAAGCTCCTGTTGTCTGGTTCCACGGCCCGTACTTCACGGGTACATTCAGGGTAAGTACGGAAACCGGATCACTAAAG
>DAOWFD010000135.1 GCA_030638185.1 Candidatus Aegiribacteria sp. | reverse complement strand
GCGGTAGAGTAGGTCACGCGGCCGACGCGGTTAAACTGCTTCTTGCCGGCAGTATTGAAGAGGCTGAAGAACTGACAAAAACCGTGGAGGAGCATAACAGGATTCGCAGAAAACTGGACCGTAAGATTGAGAACCAAGTTATCCGTCTTGCGGAGAATCTTGATAACCCGCGCTGTATTGTCATGGCGGATGAGGGGTGGCACCGGGGAGTAATAGGTATAGTCGCGTCTAAACTTGTTTCAAAATACGGTGTACCATCTATCATGATCTCTATCGAGAATGATAATGGCTACGGTTCCGCTCGAAGTGTTCCGGGAATTCCGATTTACTCGATTCTGACCGGAATACAGGCTGAACATCAGATAATGGATAGTCTTGGAGGTCATCCGATGGCTGCTGGATTCAAGATTCCAAGAGCAAAAATCCCCATCCTGAGAGAAGAGCTGAACAGTATTCTTTCCGGTGCTGAGTGGAATGAACATCTGGGTTCGGTTCTGTACATTGACGGAAAACTCGAGGAACAGGATTACAATACCGAAACTGTCAAAGCTCTTGAAATGCTTGAACCTTTCGGCGAGGGTAACAGAAAACCAGTCTGGATAGCAAGGGGAGTCTATCCGGTCCAGTGGAGGGCCGTTGGGAAAAATGCGGACCACCTCAGCTGCAATTTCAGGATCGGTCCAGGCATTTACAGAGCTATAGGCTTCAACATGGTGAACAGGCAGTCCATGTTCAACGGTAAAGTCGATCTCGCATTTACTCTGGCCCTGGATACGTATCGCGGCGACGGGAGTATACAGCTTGTCCTCAAGGGTATCCGTCGGCATCGGGGTGCTTGAACGTGTTGGACAGGATTGAGGATGTTTTCACCGGAGATGTTCTTACCTCGAGCATTCCGGAATACTCAGCAAGACCCCAACAGGTAAAATTCGCCCGGGCGGTGGGTTCCGCCATGGATTCAGGAGGCATATATCTTTTCGAGGCCGGTACCGGAATCGGCAAGAGCCTCGCCTACATTATTCCCGCCATCCTTTCCGGCAGAAAAATATTCGTGTCAACCGCCACGATAACCCTCCAGGATCAACTGGCCAACAAGGATGCCCCGGCTGTACTCTCGGCGCTGAATTCGGATGCCCTGGTCAGCGTGCTGAAGGGGAGAAATAACTATCTGTGTCTGAGGAAATGGAGATCGGGAAGCGCGTCGTTCAGGATTGAGAGTCATTTCGAGAAATGGGCTGAATCCACTGAAGATGGTGATATCTCATCATTCTCCGAAGAGGTTCCCTCCGCTGTATGGAGGCATTTCAGGTCGGATCATCTGGACTGCACCGGTTCTTCCTGCCATTTCAGGGGCGCCTGTCATTTCTTCAGTGCAAGGAATCAGGCCAGGAAATCGGATATTCTGATTCTGAATCATCACCTGCTTGTAGCAGGATTGATGGCTGATGAAGTTCTTCCCGGAGCGGATGTGCTTGTAATAGATGAGGGTCATCGCCTTGAGGATGCAGCCAGTGAATGTCTTGGGCTTTCACTCAGTGAAGGTATGCTTCTGCCGATTTTTGACGGAATTGCCTTCAGTGAGATCGATACGGAGAGGAAGGCCGCACTTCTTGAGAAAGCCAGGCTTCTTTCCGCTTCTATAGCGGAACTTACCGGCGGGATAAAAGAGACATCCGTATGGGATCCTGTAGAGCATCTTGAGGGACTTGAAGAAGTTTCGATAACTGCGCAACAACTTGCCAGCGATACTGAGGAAATGGAGGAACTGCTGCCGGTATCACAGACCGCCTCCGCTGTTGCATACACAGCCGGGGGATTCATGCAACTCAGCACCGAGGAATACTGCTGCTTTGTGGAAACCGGCAGGAAGCATCCGATTCTTAAAGGCGTGCCCCTGGATATCGGGCTGGATCTGATGGATACCGTTTACTCAAGGTTCGATACTACCATTCTGACCTCAGCTACACTTACGGTTGCGGATGAATTCGATTTCTTCCGCAACAGGCTTGGAGCATGGGATGCACGTGTAAAGAGTTTCGGAAGCCCATTCGATTACTACTCACAGGCGATTCTTTCAATACCGGACACCCTCCCTCCGCATGATTCTCATGAAGATCTGGCAATGATCGCATGGCAATGGGGCAGAAGACTTGCGGAGGTACTGGATGGAAGAACCCTCATGCTGTTTACCAGTTACAGGAATCTGAAGCTGGTAAAGCGAATCGCTGAGAATGAACTTCCTCCCAATATTAAACTCTTTACGCAGGGTGAGATGTCAAGAAGCAGTATACTCAGGGATTTCAGGGAATGCAGCAGGGCGATCATTCTGGGTACTTCCTCGTTCTGGGAGGGTGTTGACCTGCCGGGAAGTATGCTCCAGGCGGTTATCATCGACCGGCTCCCCTTCGCGTCTCCGGGGCACCCGCTTATCAGAGCCAGAATGAATCTGATCGAAAAACATGGAGAAAGCTCCTTCGGTCAGTATTCCCTGCCGCTTGCAGCGGTACGCCTGAAACAGGGAGTTGGCAGGTTGATCAGGTCGCTTGATGACATGGGAGTTGTCATGATCATGGATAAAAGGATCCTTTCGAAGAATTACGGTAAAGTATTCCTCAGATCCATCCCGCCCTTTCGGATAGTATCTGAAGATCAGGTTATGGATTTCGTAATGGAACACTGTTCCTCCTCAGGTGTATCATCAGTGCGAGATGCACAGGAAGGGCAGAAGTGATGGAACCGATGAAAGGAACCTTCTGTGGATAAGAATTGCAGAATAGCATGTGCTTGCCTGAAACTATCTAAAGTGCAATATTTGCCATCTACTTTACAGTACTATTCGTAATAATACATTTCTGGCATCATCTGTTTTATGGAGGAAAGAACGATGAGAATAATGTGTACGACAGTATGTCTTATCCTGCTGGCTTGCGGCATCGCAGTTGCGCAGGGGGATGGAGAAGCAACAAGAGTCGGCATAGTGCCATTCGGCTATTGCGGTTCTGATGCCCGATGGGTAAGCAATAAGCTTTATGACGGTCTTAAGGATATTCTTGAGGATAGCCCCGAATATTCTTTCATCTCAGAGGGTGATCTCGAAGATGCTTTTGAGGATCTGGGTTTCAACCCATCTGATTTCGAATATGGCGTTCCGCCTGACTTTGTGGCGGATGCCGGTGTTGCTCTCGGAGCAGAGATGATACTTTACGGCAATATTGCCCCTGCCGGAGAGGAATTTCAGGTTTTCTGGAATGTCAGTATACCCGCTTCCGGCAATACCATAAATGCAGATCCTGCCACGGTTGCCAAGAACACAGACCCTGTGAAGGAACTCGCCGAAAGCATGATCGCAGATCTTTCTGAGCTTATCGGCGGCAGAACCCAGCAGGCACTGGATCAGGCTGCATTCAGTATCCAGATGAAGAACTGGTCCATGGCGATAATGTTCCTGAACCAGGCTCTATCTGTTGATCCGACACTGCTGGATGCAAGATTTCAACTTGCGGAAATCTACCTTGAAGCTGATGTAGATTCAGTAGACAAAGCCCTTGAGGTTTACGAGAGCATTCTTGCTGAAGATGAAACGAATGCGGAAGCCCTTACCGGTATAGGGAAGGTCTACCTTACCAATGATGATCCCACCACGGCCAGGACATACTTTGAGAATGCTGTAGCTATCGATCCTGAGAATGCGGACGCCTATCTAGGGCTCGCGGAAGCTTACCAGGCAGTTGGAGAGATCGATCAGGCAATTGCCAGCTTCGAAACAGCACTTGCAAGCAATCCTGACAATCTTTCCATTAAGTTCCCTCTCTCTCTTCTCTATTACCAGACGGAAGAATACTCCAAGGCAATACCGTATATGGAGGAAATACTTGCTGTAAACAGCAACATGAACGCCCTCAGACAGCGCCTTATTCAATCCTATATCAAGACAGGCGATTACGGTAATGCTGCTGACCACGTAATTATATATCTGGAATCGGATCCGGACAATTCACAGAAGATTCTCTACACTGCCCAGATTGAATCATGGGCCGGTAGAACCTCCAGCGCGATTAACAGACTGGAATCTCTTATCTCCAGTACAGGAAATCGGGAAGCGTATATCCTTCTTGCCACCATATACCGAGACAGCGGGCAGCGGGGTTCAATGCAGAGTGTATTCTCCCGACTCAGCAATGCTTATCCGAATGATCCACTCGCCAACTACATGATGGGGGCATTCTACTACCAGAGCGGTTCAACCAAGGCTCGAATATCGGAACTTGTTTCTGATAACATTCCCGTCTGGCAGGGTGCCATAAACGATTTGAATATCGCTATATCGTATCTTTCGCATGTAACCGGATACAGGGCAAGCAGTGCCCAGAGCATGGTCCAGGCGGCCAATAATTCCATCGCTCTCTGTGAGGAGAAGATCGACAGGGTTGAGAGGTACAGTCAGTAAACAGTACTGAGAATTAGACTATCAATAATCGCCG
>DAOWFD010000414.1 GCA_030638185.1 Candidatus Aegiribacteria sp. | reverse complement strand
TTATGCCTTGCGGGACTAATAATAGTATATCTGATGAATATACTGCTTGCATCTCTCCTGGCCGTGAACAGGATCAGGATAGTTATACCCGTTACGTTATCAGCTCTACTGCTTGTTGTCGGGGGTAATCTTTTGTTCATACCACGGATCGGACTGCCCTCTGCTGGAGTTTTCTATGTTGCCGGGAATTTGCTGATACTTGTAAGCTACTGGGTGTTTCTCAGGTGGAGAGGATATTCCCTCCCTATATGGAGGGAAACAGCATTTTCAATTCTAGCCTCGCTGCCGGCGTTAGCTGCTGTTCCTCTTATCCGAAACCTGCCATTCCTGCCCGCTCTGCTCTTGCCTGTCCTGATCTACATTCCTATCTGGTGGTTCACAGGTGGTGGAAAAGCGGTTCACGAAGTATTTCCCCACAGGATAGAGCAATAAAGGAGAAATGATATATTCGCTCTGTGATTGACAGCGCAGGATAAACTCCTGGACCGATATCCGATGCCGTTGAAGAACTGACTACTTGACAGGAATATATACACACATTATTCTATTTCAGTAATTTTTGAATTAGAGGGAGAGGGAAATTGAAAGGACTCGATATAGTATCGGATTTCAGTAAACTTCAACTACTTAGTAATAAGTACGCATTTCAGATACTGAAGGAACTGCAGAAAATACCACTATCAGGTGTTCAGCTTGCAGAGAAGCTGGGCATGAAAACACCACGTGTGATCTACTACCTGAAGAAACTTGAGAAATCCGGTTTCATCAGACAGATTGCACACAAACCCGTACGTGGAAATCGTGAGAAATTCTACTGTGCGGTAGCTCAGAATTTTCTTTTGTCAGCCGGGCTTGATGAAATGGATGAATCTGAGAACAGGATAAACACAAGCCTCAATAACTCGTATATCGAATACTTCCTGAAGCGTGATCTGGATCTTGATCTCAACGAGTTTGCCAGAGTCATTCTTACTGATTACCTGGCGATTCAGCCGGAGGAGCGGGTGGTTATTTCTTTTGAGGAACAGAACATAAGTATATACTTAAAAATTGTGGCACATCTGCGCCGTATTGGAGCACATTACAGAACACTGGTCAGTGATCCTGTCCTCGCAAGAGAAATGCTGTTCGATCTTCCCGAAAAGGAAGTAGAAATTTTCTACAAAGGCATTGCTGAGTCAGTAGACTGGGCAGATGCCTGGATAAACCTCAAACGATCGGCAATTCTAGATACAGAAGGAGTTTCGAAGAAGAGGCTTGATTTCGTTACAGGAATACGAAGACTGGCTATGATAGGCATAAATGAGAAACCGGATATGAGAGCTATTATCATATCCATACCGAGCTTCGAAGAAAGATTTCACACTGATCCGGATGCACTTGAGAAGCTGACCATGTTCTGGAAAGCTGCTTCAGTAAGCGTTAACGAGTTCAGTATTGCTCGGGATCTTGCAGAAAGAATACGTAAATTCGCGACTTTTAATATTCACACAGGTCAGGACAATGTACTGCATGTTTCTGTAGATCGTGAAAAGTTCTTCATAGACGCAGGACCACTCTCTTCATCGAAAATTAACAATGTGTTTTGTATTCCATCCGGGGAGATCACGTTCGTTCCGTATCCATCCGAGCTTTCAGGAAGCATATATATGGACTGCTGTGAGCTGGATAACGCAGAGGCAAAGGGAATTCACCTGCAGGTAGAAAACGGTATCGTTACAGACTGCCGGATTGAAAGCGACGATAAGCGACTGGAAGAGTACTTCAGAACATCTGATCGTCAGGAAAAGACCATAAGTCAGGTCGGTTTCGGACTGAATCCCGCAGCCAGATCGGTATCATATATCCCCAAACTCGGTACCAAGGTTCTCGGGAGTTTTCACCTTACTTTCGGAGACAATCGAGCTATTGGAGGAGATATCACGGGGTACACAACCTGGGATATCATTACCAAGAAACCTAAGGTAACCTGTAACAATGAGATTATATTGAATAATGGTACTTTTTATATATAAATTGTACTACAAGATGGAGGAGTTGCTATGAAATTTAATTGCATTATTTCACAGAATGCATTAACTATACTATTTGTGATGCTGTTTGCATTCTCCCCCGATGGTCAATGTTCAGTCGGTGGAATGTATTCTTACGACCTTGATAACCTGCCTGGCTTGAAATCCTCTATTCCAGCTGTCCAGCAAAATGCATTTACAACACCGGTACAGATGCCTGATTGGCCTATCAGTATTGGTTGGAATACTAATTACCCGGCATCCGGTGTATGTCTTGCCGATGTCGAAGGAGATGGCTTTCTCGAAATAATCGCCGGTTCCTCAAACGGCGTTTTTAGTGTCTGGGACTATCAAGGTAATGATCTTCCCGGTTGGCCAAAGACAGGATTGGAACCGATACGAGCCAAAGTAGCTGTCGGTGATATTGACACTGAGTATCCCGGTTTGGAAATAGTTGCCATTGGAGAATCCAGCACTCTATATGTCTGGCATAATGATGGAACTCCAGCTCCCGGATGGCCACAAGCTACCGGTTCAGCCGGACACCTCAGAGCACCTGTTATTTTCGATATAGATGATGATGGTGACCTGGAGATAATAATCGGGAAAGGTACGGTTTGTGTTTACAACCATGACGGAACGATATACCCCGGCTGGCCCCAATCGATAGGCTCCGTTGCAACGCCTTCAGTAGCAGATGTTGATAACGACGGAATGGTTGAGATCTGTGCGGTTTCATACAATTCCATATACCTCTGGGATAAGGATGGCAATCCGGAACCGGGTTGGCCTTTGCTCAGTGTTGCCGGTGCAACGAGCTATGCTCAACCTGTACTCGCAGATCTTGATGGTGACGGAGACTTGGAAATCCTTCATGCTTACTACGATCAATGGAGCTCACCATCACAGAACCATGTTGCCATCTACCATCACGACGGAACATATTTTAATAACTGGCCACAGATATATCCGGGGCCTCACACCTACATTACACCGGTCGTAGGTGATATCGATAATGATGGTGATCTGGAGATCTTCGGTGGCGGCCATACATTCGATCTTATGGCAAAGCATCACACTGGGGCAAATGTTACCGGCTGGCCTGTTTCAGCACTGAGCGCCCTGGAATGCTCACCGATAGTATTCGATGTGGATGATGACGGTTACAGAGAAGTCCTCTTCGTCGAAAACTGGCCCGGTGCAAATGGTTTTCTGTACGCATTCAACGGTGATGGTTCAACAGTTGAAGACTGGCCGGTATCGATTAGTGCACCGTCTTATGTCAACAGCGCTGCTTCGGGTGATGTGGATGGTGACGGAGATATCGAGATCGCATTTATGACCGGCAACGGAACGGTGAATCTGTGGACTGTTGAAGACGTTCCTTACAGGGCATATCTGACAGAATGGGGAACATATTTCCATGATAACTGGAATACAGGCTGGATGCATCCCCTGGCTCCGTTGAATCCTGTTGTCTGTAACTCAGTGGGTTCAAACCATCTGACCTGGAACGAGAATACAGAACTGGACATCGCCGGTTATAACATCTACAGAAGCGATGAGTCAGGCGGACCCTATACGAAAATCAACAGCACAGTGGTTACAGATACGCTCTACACTGATACTTCAGGAACAACTGATCATTTTTATTGCATATCTGCTGTTATCATAGCTTGCACAGAGTCCAGGCTCAGTGTTGAAGCAACTGTCCAGGTAGGTATTACTACTACCGATAACCAATACATACTATTCAATATATCCTCCTCCCCGAACCCCTTCAGTGCAAATACCACGATCAGCTTCTCAGTACCAGATGAGCTTACTGGAAACACAGAGTTAAACATCTACGACCTGAGCGGGCGAAGAGTGAAGACCCTGGTGAATGAAATCCTGCCTGCAGGAGAGTATTCAGTTATCTGGGATACAACTGACAACTCAGGGAGAAATGCTACTCCAGGGGTTTACTTCTATCAATTGAGAGTGGGAAACCACTGTGCCGGAATAAAGAAAATAACACTTCTGCATTCAAGATCATGTCTATAATCCTGAGTTCTCCGGATCATGGACAAGTTGAAAGATTCTCTGAACAGCGTATAGTAATAGGCAGTA
>DAOWFD010000041.1 GCA_030638185.1 Candidatus Aegiribacteria sp. | reverse complement strand
GATATTTATGGTTGGAATTTTGTCTATAATTCTACAGATGTTTTTGATGACGCAGGACACGGAACACACTGCGCCGGCAGTGTGGCCGGCGACGGTACGGCCGGAACGGAAACCGGTGTAGCTCCAAAGGCAACCATAATGGCTCTTAGAGTGGACACTTCTGTAAGTCCCGCAGCAGAACTCACTATATGGCTCGCCTTTCAGTTCAGTATTGACAACGGCGCTGATGTGATCTCAACTTCATTGGGCTACTTGCAGGCATGGGATCCAGACCGTGTATCATGGCGCGAATCCGAGGAGAATTTACTTGCCGCAGGTATCTGCCATTCGGTAGCGGCTGGAAATGAAAGCGGCAACACTTCCACATACGGTGACATAAGAACACCGGGAGACTGCCCTCCGCCATGGCTCCACCCTGATCAGACCACTTCGGGAGGTCTTACGGCTGTTGTAACCGTTGGCGCAACAGACATCGGAGATAATATCGCCAGTTTCTCCAGCGTCGGTTATTCAACCTGGATGTTCGATGATCCCTGGTTCGATTACAACGACACTTCACCTAATATCGGCCTTATCGATCCGGACATCTCCGGACCCGGTGTGGATATTGTCAGCTGTGCATTGAGTTCAGCAGGATACACCACCATGAGCGGAACATCAATGGCAACCCCCCACCTTGCCGGGTGTATGGCACTGCTATTGCATGCCAATCCCAGCCTTTCACCGGCTGTGGTTGACTCCATCCTTGAAGTAACGGCCCTTGATCTGGGCAGTTCCGGTAAGGATAATGTATTCGGCTCGGGAAGGGTTGATGTATACGAAGCCGTACTTGCAGCTCTATCTGTGCCGATAGCGGGAGGCTCGGGCGGAGCTTCCGCTCCGGAACTGCTGATAGAACCCGCCGGACCCAATCCGGCATTTTCTTCCGTATTGTTCGATCTTTACACTGGCACCTCCCATGATGTGGAAATATCCGTATACGATATTGGAGGGCGTGTTATAGATGTTATTCACAGCGGAGAGCTTGCAGGCGGAAACCACAGTTTCACCTGGGGTATTCCGGAAACCATGAGCTGCGGTATCTATTTTATGAGGGCTGAAACTATGCATGATACTGCCACTATGAGATTTACCGTATTGAAATAACTCACGATCAGATTCTTCGCGAAAGAGCCCCGTCTCCTGAGGGAGGCGGGGTTTCGCTAATACCTTATGGTATAATGCAGTTCCACGGTTGGTTCAAGGTATCCGTACATTGTGGTTCTGCTGGTTCACTCAGCGTAAAATCAGGACTGAAAAGGTACTGGGTTCGTCTTCGAGAATGATCAGTTCTCGTTCCAGGCGCTCAGAACCGCTGGGTATTGCTTCAGCGGTGGAGCTGACCTGGGCGAGTGTCTGAGCACATGCGCCAGGATCATCGATGGTGATGCAGAAAGCTGGTTCAGGGAATGGCTGGGAGACGGTGGTGACGCGCGTGGTCGATTTCGCGCTGACACTTCCTCAGACCGATCCGGACAGGATTGTCCTAATAGGATACAGCATGGGAGGATACCTGGCACCCAGAGCGGCGGCGTATGAGCAAAGGCTGTGGGCATGCGTGGTCAACGGAGGGATCTACAGCGTATACGAAAGCGCATCCAGTGACAATCCCCCAATCACACCGCTCATAATTGAATGGACGACCTAGTGATCGAGTTTCTCGGATATGCTGGTGAAGCCCTCGAGATCAGTGAAAAGGACGGCCTCTTCAATTGGTAACCGCGAATTGAAATGTACCCGCAGGAACGGTAACTCATCCAATCTCAAGCCTTGTCATTTCTTATATTCATGATATAAGATAGTCTCATGTGCAATCATTGTATTAGTATCCGGAGTCAGGTTGGAACAACTGGTGGGATTTTCTGATGATGCAGACCTTTCTCTTCTCCGACATAGAGGGATCAACCAGGCTCTGGGAAGCGGACAGGAATACAATGTCCGTTCTTCTGGAGCTGCATGACAGGATTCTGAAGGACATTATTTCCCGACATCGTGGTAATATCGTTAAGCATACCGGTGATGGAGTGTTCGCGGTTTTCGGGAATGGAACTGATGCCCTTTCCTGCGCAATTGAGCTTCAGAGGGAATTCCATGGTGAGGATTTTCTCGCGCGGGAAAGTAATTTCCAGGTGCGGATGGGGCTTCATACCGGCTCCGCTGAGAAGAGGGGTAACGATTACTTCGGTCCCGTTGTGAATCTGACGCAGAGGGTAATGGATGCAGGGGTCGGTGGGCAGATCCTGGTAACTGGTGACTTCGTGGAATCCTGTGGCTCAGTGGAACCGGTAGAATTAAAGGATCTTGGAGTTCAAAGACTCAGGGACCTAAGTGACCCCCTGAGGATCTTCCTCGTTGTGCATCCCGACCTTCCCGAGCTGTGGGATATATCACTAAAGACCTTGTCCTGCGTACCCAACAACCTCCAGAGACCCCTGACTCCCTTCATAGGACGGGAGAGAGAGAGCCATGAGATCGGCAGGCTCCTCCGGGATGACGGGTGCAGACTGCTGACCCTTCACGGACCGGGTGGAACAGGCAAGACAAGGCTCTCTCTTCAGGCAGCCGCCGGGGAAATTATCACGTTCCCCGACGGTGTCTACTTCATTCAGCTGGACAGGATTCACTCAGCAGATCTTATACCACAGGTCATTGCGGAAGTCCTCCAGCTCGATCCTGGAAGCGTGGAGAACCTCGAAGACCATATCATTGACTATTTATCTCGGCGAAGGGTTCTGCTGGTTCTTGATAACTACGAACACCTATCCCCCTCGATGGATTTTCTGCAGCGCCTGATTGGTGAAACCCTGGATGTCAGTGTTCTTGTCACCAGCAGGGAAAGACTCAGATTGAGTTCCGAGCATGTTCTTGAAATACGCGGACTGGGTCTGCCTGGTGAAAAGGAAAATGAGGGCAGACTCAGTGACAGCGAGAAGCTGTACAATGAAACCGCCCTTCGCATCTCAGGCAGGGAATCCAGCGGCAGAGGAAGCAAAAAGGCCGTTGCTGAGATTTGCGGTATGTTCCGCGGCAATCCCCTCGCACTGATACTTGCGGCATCCTGGGACGGTATCCTTGATCCTCCGGAAATCCTCGAGGAACTCAAGATCTCCCTTTCAATATCATCCAATCTCTCCGACCTGCCGGAAAGACACATGAGTCTCCGGGCGGTCTTTCTTTTCTCATGGAATACACTAAGTGCGGATGAGAAACATAATCTGGCAGCTCTCACATGTTTCAGCGACAGTTTCACGAGACAGGCATCTGATCGGGTAAGCGGAATCAGTGTAATGGAGCTTGCTTCCCTGGTAAGCAAATCGCTGGTGGAAAAGCATGAGGACGGGACCTTCAGTATTCACTCCCTCATTAGGGAATTTGCAGTTGAGAAGTTCACCGAGATCATGACCAAAGGCATGATCGAGGAGCTGTCGAAACGGCACAGCGATTACTTTCTCCATCTTATTGCGGAACGCTCGGAGGATCTTCAGCACGGCGACAGGAGCAGCGCAGCCGGTGAGCTTACAGGCTCGATGAACGACATACTGATCGCATGGCGGAGTGCGCTCGAAGTATCGGATACCAGCCTTTTAAATAGTTCGTGCCAGGGCATAAGGATTCTCCTTGGTCTCAAGGGTATGTACGCAGAAGGCGAGAGTCTGTTCGGCACGAGCGCAGAAATTCTCGGTGAACCTGATAACAGTTTAAAGAGGATACTCCTGGCGTGGCTTCTCGCCTGCCGCGGGTGGTTCAGCTCCTATTGTCGCAATGGAGAAACAAGCATTCGGCAGCTGAACACGGCAACGGATATCTTCAGGAAAGCGGATGATTTGCCAGGTCTCGCTGATTCGCTCAATATGCTGGGAAATGTGTACTACGTCTCCGGTGAATACGATGCAGCTTTTAATGCTTACAATGAAAGCCTTTCGATCAAGCGCGGTATGGAGGATACGCCCGGGATCGGAGCAATACTCAATAACCTCGGCAATCTGGCATACCAGAAGATGGATTACTCCGGTGCCGAGCGTTGCTACAGGGAATCACTGGAAATAGACAGGCGCCTGGGGAATCAGCACGGGGTATCCTCATCGCTGTCGAACCTGGCAATCGTCGCTATAAATGTTGGTCACCAGGAAGAGGCTGAGGTTTATCTCGAGGAAGCCCTGGAACTGGAAATAGAGATTGGCGACATGTTCAACATCGCCATGGTTCAGGGTGTACTGTGCGAGCTTCTTCTCCGGAGAAGGGATTTTCCACGGGCGGAGGTACTCCTCGAGGAGAATATCACGATATGCGAAGATCTCGGGAACGCATGGGGTGTTGCCAGCGCCTGCTGCACGATGGGAGAGCTGAGGACAGCTCAGGACAGGTTCACCGATGCCGCCGGGATGTTCGTGCGGGCAATAGATACCATTGAGGGCAGGAACTGGATACCTCTCATGCTCTTGATCATGGGCAAATCCGCTATGTTGATGTCAAAGACAAACATAGACAGGGAAGCCCTGGAAATCGCCGAGTTCGTCATGGATCACAGATCCTGCGAAGCCGAGCTGAAGGCGGAAATGATGAACATGGCTGAAACGCTTGCTATTCCCGGGAACGCAGATCCGGATGGCTTCCATGGTGATTTGACAGAGATGCTCCAGTCAGTGCATGAGATATTGAAGAGATTACGGTGATATATCGATGCCATCCTGACTCCGAACAGGAGAGATAACTACTTTGCAGGGACAAACCGAAGTGCTGGAGTATCAAAGGAGTACTCTTCTAATTGTAAAGTATTCTGTATTCAAGGATTACCAGATCACCAGGCTGCAGCCCCAGAAACGAGGGGAAGTTACCCTGAGGCTGAAACAGGGCACCTCGTGGAGTTCTATCCGGATGTGCTATTCTGACTTCAGTATACACACCGGTCTGGTTGTAGATCTGTAGAGTACACTCGTACCCGGTCGTGTTCGGATGAACGGTTTCGGTTATCTCTATCAGTCATTGCGCTCCGGCAGTATGCATGTACAATATTCCCGTTTGAATAGATATTCAGGTAAAATCCGTTTGATGCTGGTAATTATGTGTTTGTACTGGAACAATTTCGACTTTTCAATACAAATATCGTATGATAATATTGACAAAATGCAAGACCTGAACCCGAGAAATGTGAGCTCGATAAATAACCAGGAAAGGAAAGTGCTATGAAATTCTTAATATCTCTTCTCGTTCTTGCTGCTGTCGCAGCAGCAAATACCGGTTCGCTTGGAGAAGGACCTGGAGTATCGATACTTTCTGATCAAAATGATTCAGATGGCTACGAAATAGCGGTTCTTAACACTTTCGAGACTCCATATGCCTATCAGATCCTCGGACTGGACTACCAGGATGGGAACAACGGTCTTTTCTTCATTTCTAATATCGATGACAGAATGTATAATTGTAGCGCTGACGATGGGACACAGTTAACTTCATGGGCACTGGACCCGGCCAACGATCATGCTTTTTGTATGGCAGACGGAGGAGCATTTGCCCATGTAAACGATTATGATAATAGTGATATTTATTTTTTCAATGGTATGGTATGGGGTACCTATTCCAATCCGTATAATATTGACGGCAGAGGAATGGATTTCGATGGTACTTACATCTGGGAGGCTTACGGTGAACTCTACGCGACTTATGGCGCAGCCTGCGCCTTTGATCAGGCCGGAACTCTTCTCGGTACCTGGAATCTTCCCGGAATTACTACCCAACTTAGTGGACTGGCAGTATTTGATACGGGAACCGCTGCAACAGGAATCGCAGTAACAGCATATTGGGAACACTATATCTGGTTCTATGAATTCACAGGTTCCTCTATGATGCTACTCGGAGATGCGCAATTACCGGTATCTGCAAATATTCAGATGTCAATGGGATTATGCTACTCATCAGAAAGAGATACTTACTTCTGGTCATACCGTGATAACAGTTCGGTCTATCATATATCCGAGCTTCAAATAACGGAAACATCTCTTGAACACTCAACCTGGGGAAATATCAAGACCAGTTTCTGATTAGATGCAAAGCAGGATCGGCAGAGAACACATCGTCTTTGTACGAAACGTAAAGATCGGGCAGTACATATTTTCCAACATTGAGTACAAGGCTTGTCGTATCGGAAAGCAGCTTTGCTATGGGTAAAACCGGAAATATAGAATGCGGCGATGAAATGATCTTCTATGATGCGGTGCTTCCTGTGAAAATCTGCGGGAAGGCATGTTTGACCAGTCTTGTTTCGTGCATTATGGTCAGTTTCAGGAAGGGAAATGGTAACATCTGGGAACCGATGAGCCGTTTTGGGAGCAGGTACGCGATTTCGGAAAATCCATTTTCCTATTGCTCTTCATGCACCCACGCGGGGATGTTTATGTTCCGGACACACACCAGAGAGTGGGTGTCCCAATAATTGCTAGAAGGTGATACCAGCTGTAAGACCGAGCCAGGCACCGTCGAAGTCGAAATCCATAAGATGGTATTTCAGACTGGCTTCGATGTCCATTCCTCCTGTGGGAAAGATCATTCCCATGTTACCGTAGGCACCCACTCTGCTACTCGTCTCATCGGTTATTCTACCCTCTCTTTCCATGTTAATCGATATGATATCAAGAGAAAGACCTCCGCCGTAGAATATCGGTCCTGAATAAGAACGGATACCGGCCAGTATGGGAATCATGTTTACCGAATGATCAGTGACCCCGAGCATTTCCTCAGTACTGATGGGAGCATAGCTGACGCTGCCCTCGATGGCGAACATCGGCATATGCGCAAGGATATTCACACCGAAGATCGGACTGGTTTTGTAAAAATCAAGAATAGAGCCGACAGGTGAGAACACACCGGCGTGACCGCCAAATTCGACCAGACCTGCGAAAGTGGATAAAGAGACTATGAGAAGTAATGTGATCAGTTTTTTCATTGTTCACCTTTCTATTTGAAATATTCATGCAATTCTAATGGATTTAGGAAGAGATGCATATTATTTCAGTGAGGAGATACTAGCAATCCAGACCTGCCAATCCTAACCAGTGCTGGTATCTCCCTTACGATGTATTATGCTGAAACAGATTGTAAAAGCGTGAAAAAAATATCATATCACCACTATAGTTAACCGTATTATTGCCAAAAGCGTGAAAATTTGTTAAATTCAAGTTATGGGAAAAGTGATGAGTGTATATAAGAAAATAAATTCATTGAGAGAGCGGTATTATAAATCTGCTCGCAATAAGGATTCTTTGCTTAAACTTATCAGTGAAG
>DAOWFD010000408.1 GCA_030638185.1 Candidatus Aegiribacteria sp. | reverse complement strand
GGATACGATGCGGCCTGCCTCCTTGCCATCCCCGTCCCTTGCAAGGAAAACCGTGACATCACTGTGCTCATGGAAAGGATTCTTCTCTCTGTTGAAAAGTTCTTTCTGGAAGAACTTCACGGGAGGTACCCAGTTGGGGTCATTCCTGTACAACCTGAATGGGAGGTCAATGAATTCGCGTAGCTGACCCCTGCTGTCTACCTTCTCAATTGAAAAGGGCATTGAACCTCCAGAATTAAATAATATCGAGTTCCCTGCCGCACTTCTCGAAAATGTCCAGCGCCCGGTCTATCATGTCATCCGTGTGGGTCGCCATGTAGCTGGTTCGCAGCATTTCACCCCCTTGGGCAACGGCGGGGCTTATAACGGGATTGGTAAAGACTCCCTCCTGAAAAAGTTTCTTCCAGAACAGAAGCGTCTGAACTTCGTCTCCCACAATGATTGGAATTATCGGTGCTTCGGAATTACCTACATTGAATCCCAGGGACGCAAGCCCCTGCCTGGCTCTCTCGGCTGCTTTATGTGAATTCACAATAAGTTCCGGTTCATTCTCCAGAATATCCAGTGCAGCTATCACGGTTGCCACAGCTGCAGGCGGGAGACTTGCCGAGAATATCATGGTCCTGGCTGTATGCTTTATAAAATCCATTACTCTGGCCGGTCCCGCCGCGAAGCCTCCTATACATGCAAACGATTTACTGAAAGTGCCTATCAGTATATCAACTTCATCATGGCACCCGAAGTGCTCGGCAGTTCCCATGCCCCTTGCTCCCATGGCCCCTACGCCATGGGCATCGTCAACAATCAGCCGAGCTCCGAATTCCCTGCTGATCTCAATCAGCCCGGGAATATCGGCCAGGTCTCCCTCCATGCTGAAAACGCCGTCAGTGATGATCACGCCCGGATGTTCCCTGTTGTTTTCCAGCAGGTACCGAAGATGCTCATGGTCGTTGTGCCTGTACTTGAGATTCCTGGCGTAACTCATCCTGGCTCCGTCGATTATTGAGGCATGGTCCAATCTGTCCAGATAGATAATATCGTTTCGGCCGGCAATAGTTGATATGACACCAAGATTGGCTTGAAAACCCGTACTGAAAGTAATAGCCATTTCCTTATCGAGGAATTTTGCCAGTCTTTCCTCAAGCTCCAGATGAAGGTCAAGGGTTCCGTTAAGGAACCTGCTGCCAGTACAGCCGGTACCGTACTTGTCTATGGCTTCTTTCGACTTCTCCATGATCTTGGGATGGTCCGTAAGCCCAAGGTAGTTGTTGGAACCAAGCATGATTATGCTGTGCCCATCGATCTCCATCTCCGCCCCGACATGCCCGCCAAGGGGAACGAAATAGGGGTAGAGACCCGATTTCATAACACGATCAAGTCTTTCGTAATCGTAGCATTTCTGAAATACATCATTGGGCATTTTATCCATATTGCACCTTGTCATTAAATGAATCAACATGTAGCATTGCGCAGGAAGTTAATCAGGATACCATCGAAAGTCAACGGATTCCGGTAAATATGAACAAAACAATCCTCACCGGCGCTTCCGGATTTCTTGGAAGCCATATTATAGACATAATGGCGGGTAAGGGCATATTCGTCCACGCCCTTCTGCGGAAATCCTCTTCGCTGAAAAATCTGCCCGATGAATGCGGAATATCCAGAGTTGACTTCATGAACCCTCATTCAATGGCTGAGGATATTGCCAACGCTGATGTAATTATTCATGCAGCCGGCGCAACCAGTGCCGCAAGCCAGGAGGAGTTTGACAGAGCTAACGCTCTTGTAACGAAAAATCTGCTGAAAGCAAGAGAAAAGTACGCTCCGGATGCTCTATTCATCTTCATATCAAGCCAGGCTGCATCGGGACCTGCAGGATGCGGGCCCGTAACCGATTACGGCAGAAGCAAGCTTCTTGGCGAATTCGCGGTCAGGGATACGGGGAACTGGGTTATCGTACGCCCTCCCGCCATATTCGGCTCCCGGGATCCTGCTTCTGCGCCTGTTATGAAGCTGGCTCTGAGAGGAATATTCGTATCCCCCTGGATAAACAATGGGGGGTTCTGTCTAGTATATGTACGCGATCTGGCCAGGCTCATAACGGACCTTCCCGATTATCCGGATGCTGCCGGTAAAACTCTCGAACCATCCTACGGGAGGCTTTTCTCGTGGAAGGATTTTCATGAAATACTCGAAAAGGCCGCCGGAAGAAGGATACTGCATCTCAGGATACCGCCGGTCCTTGTACATGCTACCGGATTCATGTCGGAAGCTCTGGCATCCCTTACCGGAAGAACACCTTTCTTCTGCAGGGATAAATGCAGAGAACTACTGGCAAGGGAATGGTCTGTAGAAGAAGGGTTGACCCACAGGCTTACAGGATGGGAACCGGCAATTCCAGTTGAAGAAGCCATGAAAAGAACTTTCCAGTGGATCAAGGCGCAGAACAACTGTATCAAGGAATAATTCTCTGCAGCTGGTTTCTATCTTTTGTACCCTATTCTTTTCAGAAGCTCTATGCGATTCCGAATATCCTCTTCGATCTCAATGGCAAAGGGGGGCTCTCCATCTATCACGCCCATGATGCCGCCTCCCTGATCCGAACGCCCTACGATAACCTGCACGGGATTTTCGGTGGCGCAGAAGATCCTGCATACCTCGGGGACAGCTTTCACCTGATTAAGAATCTGTATAGGGAAAACCCCACTGAGTACGATCATGAACACGTGGCCGCATTTGAGCTTCAGAAGGTTCTGTTCGGCGATTGATCTCAGCTCAAGATCTGTGCCGTCACTTCTGACAAGCCTTGGACCGGATGCCTCGGAGAATGCAAGTCCAAAGCGGGCTCCTGGAACAGTGCCGGATACAGCTTCGTATATATCCTCAACTGTTTTAATGAAATGGGACTGACCAAGAATGATGTTGCAGCCCTCAGGAAAATCAAGGTCCACCAATTCAATTACGGGTTTGTCCATCGGTACCGCCTTTCAGGAAGGTTAGTATCTCTTCCGTTTACTTGCCGAAGGTATGTGCATTTCCGCCCGGTAATTCGCCACTGTCCGTCTTTTCACTTCAATTCCTGCCGCTTCCAGCGCCTGAACAAGCTTCGCATCGGAAAGAGGTACGGTCTTGTCCTCCGATTCTATGAGTCTCCTCAGTTCATCCTTGGCTGTTCTGCTGGATATATCCCCTCCATCGCCGGGGAGAGCTCTGCTGAAGAAGAACCTCATCTGGTGAATTCCACCCGGGGACTGAACGTACTTGCCATTGATAGCTCTGCTGATGGTGGACTGGTTATATCCAAGGGCATCGGCCACCATTTGCAGAGTAAGGGGCTTGAGCCCCTCTATTCCGTGCTCGAAAAAGTCCCTCTGAAATTCTGCGAGGTACTCACCTATCCTTGTTACGGTTTCCTGACGCTGCCTTATCGCCTTTATAAACCATGAAGCCTTCTGAAACTTCTTCTTAACGTATTCCTTCTCCTTCGGTGAGGTATTGGGGGATTCAAGGATACGCCTGTTCCGTGCTGATATCATCAGGTGTGGAAACCTGTTATCATTTAGAATAGCCTCAAAATGGTCATTTATCTTGAAAATAATAATGTCAGGTATTACAGAGGCATTTGTCGAAGATGAAAATTCGTTGCCCGGCCATGGTTTAAGGACGGATATCCTGTCAATTGCTTCCTGAACCTTGTGGGGCGATACTCTTTCGGCTGCTGCGATGGTCTTGATCTTTCTCTCC
>DAOWFD010000155.1 GCA_030638185.1 Candidatus Aegiribacteria sp. | reverse complement strand
CCTGACTTATTTTCCACAGCGACCACAAATCTGTGAGTTCATCGTTTTCGCCGTGTCTCCTGAACATGTCCATGGGATCAAGCCCGGTTTTCAGAAAGAACGCTCCTGTTGATTGCGGTTCAAAACCGAAGGAGGGGTTGGGATACCTTATGTAATCAAGATGAATCCCATCCACGTTATAGTTCACCGCTATCTCCCGGGCAACATCCGCAAGAAATTCCCTGACTTCAGGCAAGGCTGGCGAAAGCGTCGCTCCTACCAGCCCGTTCCGATCGCATTCATCCCTTGTATACTCGCTTGTTGAGCGGCCGTACTTGTCGGTCATGAACCATTCAGGATGGGTATACCAGATATGTGTCGAATCATTCGGCGAGTAAGGAGCGGACCAGACCAGGAATGCATTTATCCAGGCGTGGACCTCCATCCCCCTGGGTCTGGCTCTGGCGATTGTATATTCAAGGGGATCAAAACCATCCTGAAAGGTGGCCACGGGCAGTATAGATGATCTGTAGTATGCTTCGGCTCTTCCGGCTACCTGAACGATTATTCCATTTGCTCCCGCCTCTGCGGCTCTGTCTACCAGGGCATCGATGGATTCAGGGCTTTCAAGGCCATCCCTTACCATCCAGAAGTATCGGGTGTCACAGACCTGATTCCCCGCATAAGTGCCTTCGGTCGAAACGAAAGCCAGAGCCAACAAAAGAATAGTTCTAATTTTCACCTCTGCCATCCTTCGCCGTTATATAAATTTTCGAAAAGGATCTCAGGAAATGTTCAACATCAACAGTTGTGTTACCTACATCTATGGAAAAACCAAGGTACCGATCTGGATTGGAAATATCCCACCCCGTTCTATCAAGGTAGGATAATCGGTCGGTGGAGTTGTGAGAGGGGAGGATAATGTTCTCCTTTTCCAATATAAGATGAAGTTTCTCAGGTGCATGGCTGATATTCAGCAGTGCGGTTCCCGGCAGAATATTTTCAAGACCGCCTCCGATGATAGAGTACCTGACATTGAATGAGTCAAGCCCCTCAAGAAGACCTCTTCTGAGCTGATTGACTATCCTTGTACGGGGTTCTATACCGGTTCCCATAACATCCATCGCAGCAACCATACCGGATATTCCTGGTATGTTGGGCATGGATAAGAATTCCGGTACGGCGCTCATAAACCACGGTTCCACATCCGACATCACAACCGCCGCCGCACCGGGGGGACCTCCAATCTTAAGGGAGCACACAGTGATAAGGTCAATATCGGTATCGGATATGTCAATTTCAATTCTTCCTGCCGCATCGCACGCATCCGTATGGAACCAGGCTCCTGCGGAACGGGCTGTCTTCGCAATTTCCCGTACCGGTTGAACGGTTCCGGAAATGCCGTTGACCCAGGCACATGTGACCAGACCGGTTTCATCAGATACCGTTTCGGAGAGTGACTCCGGGATTATCCTGCCGGAGTCGTCAGTTTTGAGAACGCTTACAGTTGAGCCCTCGCTTCTGAGAATTTTCAGGGCGGCAACTACGGAAGACCTCTCAACCGGAGAAGCTGCAATGTGGCCTCTGCCCGCCTCCCTGGCCAGCCGTCCGGCGGATAGAACGGAGAGACCATTGGCCACACTACCGTCGCAGCAGAACATAACCCGCGATCCGCCGAAAAACCGGGCTGTACGATCTTTCAGATCTTCCAGAACCTTCTGTGCCCGTCTTCCGGGGAGATTGGTGCTTCTCGGATGTCCGTACCCCTGACGCAGAGCTTCCGAAACAGCCCTTTCGGCCTTTTCACTAAGGGGCGTAACTGTAAGATTGTCCAGGTAGGTTGTATTCTTCAGTCTATTGATCCTTTTCAGGTCAGAAGTGGTCGGCAAATTCTTCCTTCTCCGGTCTTGTAAAGAGATCTTCAATGGCTTTCTTCGCCGGGATCTCGTTGTTGATAATTTTTCGCACAGTACTGGTTATGGGCATCTCTACATTGTACCTGTCCGCAAGCAGCATAACGGCGGTCGCTGTATCAACCCCCTCTGCAAGCTGAAGGCTCTCCATCCCGGCTCCCCGTGCTACGGCTTCACCATACATCCGGTTATGGCTGTATGGGGAAAAGAGAGTCGCCTCGTAATCACCCAGGTGAGAGAGTCCGTATACGCTTCTCCAGTCACCGCCCATGGCGGCTACCAATCTTGCAACCTCCTGGGGAGCCCTGGCCATGAGTGCTCCCTTGAGACCGGAATGGTTCAGCCCGTCAAGTATTCCGGCCGCGATTCCAATAACATTCTTTGCTGCTGCTCCCACTTCACAGCCAATGATATCACGGGACCAGTAGAAACGTATCAGATCGCTGCTCAGTAGTCCTGCAATGCGTACCGAATCGCTTTCGTCTTCCGATGCGATTATCATGCAGCTGGGTACTCCCGCAATGAACTGCTGAGGATGTCCCGGACCTACCCAGACTGAAAGACTCCGGGGCTCCAGCCCTTCTTCGTGCGATATCTCAGTAAGCCTCGTTCCGGTATCCTTTTCTATACCCTTCATGCAAAGTATCAGGTCGGCGGCTGAAATATCGATCTGCCTGAGTTTGCAGCAGAGGCCTCTGAACTTCTGGGCGGGAACCGTAACAATAACCATATCGGAGCCGGACACTTCTTCTAAATCACTGGTCAACCGTATATCCGTTGGCAATTCCAGGTACCTGTTCTTCCTGGTTTCCCGCAGTTGAGAAAACCCAGGGATCCCCTCAGGTTCCCAGCCTGTCACGGAATTTCCAATCATAGATCCGTACCACAGGTGAAAACTGCCCCATCTTCCACATCCAAGAACCGCCTGAGTTATCGGCATGCTATTCTATTTCGTCCTGCTCCTTCGGCGGCCGGGGAATTGTTTCCACAGATCCGTACTGCTCGAACAACCGTCCCCAACCTGTATCGAGGGCTTTCCTGATCCGTTTCTTTCCGACCAGATTGAGCCAGAATACATCATGATAGAGCCTGCTTGCGAAAAAGGCCCACGGTACGATAGGAGTTCTGAGCAGAAAATTCTCCATCGGTTTCAACCAGCCATGATAGATCATCTTCTGTCCCTTGCTGGCGAAGGTTTCCGTCTGCACGAAATGGAAATTCACATCGGAAATGTCCTCGCCGACAACTTCAATGTCCACTGGATCTCCCGTGCCAAGCCCCTCCTCATGTGCAAGCCTGATGAAATCCAGTTTCAGTGGATCGAACCCCTGCATCTTGGCGCTTATCGCATCAATCGCAACCTGATCGGTAGATGCAAGTATGTAATTCTTTACATGGGGTATCATTGCCCTCGGTCCCGGACCTTCACCGGCGAACGTGCCATCCATAACCGCCAGAATACCGGGGTGAATCTCCTTCTGAATCCTTAGAAGATCGACAAGGGTTTCATGAATAACGCTGTGAGTCCAGTGCCTGCGCTCGCTGAGCAAACCTCCGAAGGCGTTCTTCATGGCTCCCGTAATCGTTGTGAATACGTGAGTCTTCATTGTGGGAAGATGGATTATGTTCTGTCCTATCAGGGCATCAGGTACTTTCACACCGTCAGGGAATATCTTTCCAAGTACCCTGAAAGGTTTCTTCGGCTTGAACTCAACCCATTTAACAGGCTTTTCGTACAGCCTTATCTTCTGAATACCATGGAGATCCTCATCAACCTGTCTGAGGTGGTTACCCTTTTCGCCTCTTTTATCGCTTACCACCACAGTTCTGTTGTGAGTGGAAACGAGCTGCTCCCTGCTGAAGCCATCATCGAGGAGTGTCCGGATAACTCCGTCGAGTTGCCAGGGTGTTGTTGAACAGGCGGGATACCAGTGATGCCAGGATACGTTGATCTTCAGGAGAACATTCTTGCTCCTGTCCAGATGATCAAGATAATCGATGCTCTTGAGTAATCTGCGATAATCTTCAAGAACGGTATCCGGCGATGTTTTCAGCACAGCTACTTTACTTTTCATTTTCGTTTCCCTCTAATGTGGTTATTCATGGTGATTTCGGCTTCCTGCTGCCATACATTCCAGTCGTTTTCCATCTCCTGTGCGCCCACCAGTATAGCTCAGGTTTTCTGGTTATCATATTCTCAAGTTGTCTGGTGTACTGCTGAGTAACTTTTCTCTCAGCTTCCTCCGGTGAAAGGTTCCTATCGGGAAACACCGGCTTCCCTATCACGAACCTGTGATTCGGGCCTTTCCCTTCCCTGACAAGTAACGCTGGTACTACCGGTACCCCCAGTTTCACGGAGAATGCCGCAGCCCCCCTGGGAGTCGATGCGGGATAACCAAAAAAATCAACGACAACTCCGCTGTCACCGGCATCCTGGTCGGAAAGCCAGCATACGTATCCACCCCTTTTCATCGACTTCAGGACTCCTTTAACCGCTGATTTCCTATTATAAAGCTCAATTCCGTGGATAGATCTCATTCCGTTTATATATCCATCCACAAGGCTGTTGCTCTGCCTGCCTACAAGAAAAGCTACATCCCCCAGCTTATACCTGTTAACAATACCGAAAAGTTCCCAGTTCCCGAAATGTCCCGTAATGATTATCGCTCCACTCAAGGCTTTCAGAACATCCAGGGCTTCAGGATCCTCAACGGTTACATGCTTTGAGATGTAATCTTCACCCATCCTGTTCTGCCTGGCGAACTCCAGCATGAACCGGCCCGAGTTCATATAGGAATGAAGACCTATTCTATTTAGCTCCCTGCTGGTCCTGTCCGGGAAGGCCTGCCGCAGGTTCATCATCACAATCTTCTTCCGGATCCCAAAAATGCTCCAGGCTGTCCAACCCAGGAAGGCACCCAGAGCCAGAGCGCATCTTAAAGGCAGAAGACCAGCGAGGAATATCACTGTACGTACGACGCCGTATTCGATTTTATGAAGCAGTGTCAGTTTTTTTTCAGTTCCCATTTCAACCTATGCCCAGCGGAATGCGGATTTTTATAGCACGCTCAGGACAGAGCTCATGGCAGCAGAGGCACATTATGCACTTTTTCCGGTTCATCACGGCCTTTCCGTTTCTGATTGCTATGGCATCAACCGGACATCCCCTTACACATACTCCGCAACCTACACATTTATCCGTAGCTTCCGGAGGTTTCTTAAAAAAATACCTTGCAATCACTCCCAGGAATGAGGGCAGAAGGTTGTAGAAACTCTCACCGGGTATTCGGAAATCCTCCAGTATACAATCCTCCCTGCCACTAACCTCTATTTCCTCAGGAACCATGCCCAGCCCTCTTTTAAGGGCGACTCTGTTGGTACGAAGCTTGTAGGGATCCAGTCCCGCCAACTCGGTCATGACAACATCAAGACATACTCCGTCCCGGGCGACTCCGAGTATTCCATCCCATCTTGGCGTGCCATCGGTACTGGGACCCTTTCCGTCCATAGCCAGTATCGCATCCATCACGTGCAGATCAAAACTGACCAGCATGTAGATATCCACAAGGGTTTCCGCAAAATCAGCAGGCCTTATGGCATTACAGTGGTGGATCGCTTTTCCAAGTCCGGGTACAGCTCCAAAGGCATTCTTTACCGCGCCAGTCAGTCTGCACAGACCATGGGTCTTGAATTTGCACATGTTG
>DAOWFD010000092.1 GCA_030638185.1 Candidatus Aegiribacteria sp. | reverse complement strand
GGATGCACTGCGGGTGCGTACTGGTTAAGGACAAGTACGTACTCTCCACCGGCTACAATGGTTCACTTCCGGGACTTCCGCACTGCGAGGACGTAGGATGTCTCATAGTTGATAACCACTGCGTCCGAACTAATCACGCGGAGATGAACGCCATTGCCCAGGCAGCAAGACACGGTATCTCCATCAATGGAGCTACAGCTTACGTAACGAACATGCCCTGCACAACGTGCGCAAAGGCTCTTCTGGCGGCGGGTATTGCAAGAATCGTGATCTTTTCCGATTACCACGGTTCCCTTGCGGAGAAATTTCTTGACGAATCCGGGGTTCCCCTTGACAGGCTGCCTATGCCAAGCCGCGAAATAACCTACGACCTTGAGAACTACCCTTCCGCCGGCGAATTCTAACTACGGGGCCAGCGACGGGGCCGGACGTCACTTACGACACTCAGGCGATAATACCTGAATTCTGTATCTCTGATAAACAGCAAGGTTACAGGGATATTGAAATCCCCGCAAAGACGGGCCAGCTGAGTTCATCCCTCTGGGAGACCGCTGCCTCTATCGTATAGGTTCCTTCGGAGGTGTAATTGTACTGAACCCCCGCGAAGAATCCGCTTATCTCATCCTCACCCGGTACGTATCTGTAACCCGCGGAAAACGCCAGGTCTGTAAATACAATCCTCAGGCCACCTCCAAAGGCATCAGAAGTGGAAAACCCTAACCTGCCCCCCGCAAAGCCGGTAAACATCGATCCGAACGGATAGCTTACGCCTGCGGACACCTCGGTGGGCATATTCTTCCTGATACCATTCCAGGACGGAGCCTGACCGATCCCGGATACGACGACTCCGGCTTTCATTCCCTCCTGAAAATCGGCAGCGAGCCCGGCGCTGCTGGTCAGCCCGGTTTTCCCCTGTTCCCCGACATTCTCCCAGGAGATTCCAGCTGAAACCCCGCCTCTGAGCCATGATGTAAGTAAGAACGACACTCCGGCAAGGGCGGTGCCTGCCCCGAATGAGTACTCTCCGGTAACAGAACCGGTTTCATCCCTGCGGAGGATACCTCCCCGGCCAAGGTAAGTTACTCCCCCTGAAATGCTCATATCCGAACCGGCTGAAAAACCTCCCGCCACGGAAATTCCCGTTGTCTGCAAATTCCACGATCCACCGGAAGCGGTGAACCCGGATACTATCATCGCCGGATTGCCTGTTACGGATTCAGGACCGGCTGCCAGAGCCTTTCCCACGGGTCCCATCATCATTACCGATGGGAATCCCGGGGCGGATATCACAAGCAGGTCAGCGGTACCTGTATCACCTGCTAATGAGGTCACAGCGGCTGAGATCAGCGCGAGACAGTAAAGTATTCGGTAAATACTTCACCTCCAGACGTTCTGAAGACCGCTGCGTATAGCCCGGGTGAAGCCACTCCCGCGTCAGTACTCAAATTCCAGGTATAAACCCCTCCGGAAGCCTGCGCATCGAGGACCTTTTCTCCGTTAAGATTGAAAACGGCTATGCTGCAGTGCTGGCTGTCATCTGAGTTCCAGGTAAAGGTAGCCTGTGATGTTGCCGGGCTGGGATAGACGGCGAATTCACCAGAAGGTTCGGAACCTTCAGGTGGCATGCTATTGTAATAAACATCCTCACCATCGGAAGATATGTAGAAAGTCCCGTCCAGATCGGTTCTGTAAATAGTAATACCCCTACCGTGAAGCCTGTTCAATACTTCGCCGTGCGGATGCCCGTAGGGATTTCCGGCACCCAGGCAGATGGCGGCAATTGAAGGGTTCACCGCAGCCAGCCACTGTGTACAGGTTGAGGTTGCCGAACCATGGTGTCCAACCTTCAATACATCGGCGGAAATGTCCTCTATCTCTCCTGTGGAAAGGGATGCCAGGATTACGTCCTCACCGCCGTTCGTTTCCAGGTCTCCTGTGAACAGAAAAGATACCTCTTCGTAGGTAAGCCGGATTACGATGGATGCGTTATTGGCATTGGAAGGTGACAGTGGGTCAACGGGGTGAATCACTTCCACCGTAAGCTCCGGACCCCAGTTAAGATAATCTCCCCTGCGGGGAGTAACGAAATCCGATCCGTTATCCCATATAGCCTGGAGGTAGGTCTCATATGTCCAGGTTCCTCCGTAGGGCCAGCCCGAATCGTAAGCGGTTACAACGGGAAGGCTCTCGTAAACAGATATCATCCCGCCTATATGGTCGGCATGGGGATGCGTTCCCACAGCTCCATCAAGGTTAGTGATACCCAGGCTGTCCAACAGGGGAAGAACCCTCTCCAGACCGCAATCCCAGGGGGGATCGTAGCCGCTGTACATTCCAGCATCTATAATGAAGTTCCTGCCTCCGGGAGTACATACCAGCATGGCATCTCCCGAATACTCCGCATATGTTGGATTGATGAAGAAGATAATCAGTGGATCCTCTGCATAAAGAGAACCCGCCACAAAGACGAGAATCATCACAAGGAATGTTATCAAGAATTTCTTCCCGTTCAGTCTACTCTACAAATGCCTTGATGAAAGCCCAGCTGTTCTGTGCAAACGAGTTCTCGTAAATGCTGTTCTGGGCACCAGGGGTACCCATGTCTCCGTTGCCGAAAGTATTCAGTGAAAGGCCCCATGATGAGGCATGATTGGAAACCCATCCGGGATTTATCCTCTCGCAGGAAAAACCTGTCTGAATCGACCAGCCAGCGTCGTATTCGATCTCATCAATGATCGTTCTGAAGTTGCCTATTAGGGAAATCCTGCCGGAATCATGAATGGTGAAATTACCGTAAACGTGATTAGGTGTTAAACCGCCGTTAAGGGATTCGTCTCCACACGCCGCCAGGACATAGTAACTGCGGGGAGGAAGCAGGTACGTAGCCAGTATGATTTTCTGGCCGTAATTGTTCTCTATCGTCCAACCTGACAGGTTGATCCAGTCATTGGTGTTGTTAAAAAGCTCTATCCATTCACCGTCAGCTTCGGTACATGAATTGTGCGGATGTGCCATGAACTCGTTCAGCACAACACTGTTCGATGAAAGCAAATCTCCATCGATCATCGGCGGCGTCTGGGCAATAATCAGCAGAAAAATAAGAATCATAATTAACCTCCTTTTAAGAATGCCTTTTTAAGAACACACTAAGACAAACTTAAGTATATTTCATAGAAGGTAACACGCTCATTGTCAACTCCAGGATAAGGTACGAAAAAGAGGGCGCGAAGCTCTACAATCCGTAAACAAGAGACAGGCCTCCTATTGCTATAACGGCACAGATAATTTTCAGAGGAAATCCCGCCTTCATGAAATCCTTGAATCTGTAACCGCCGGGGCCGTAAACCATCAGGTTGGTTTGATATCCTATCGGTGTAATGAAGTTCGCCGCGGCACCGTAGGCAACCGCCAGATAGAACGGCGTTCCGTCTCCCCCCATAGCTGCTGCAGCCGAGGCTGCAAATGGAAATACAATTGACGCCGCTGCGGCTGTAGTGATGAAATCCGCAAGAAGGTTGGTAACGATATAGATTGCTGCCAGAACACCAACGGCACCCAGGGGTTGAAAAGTACAGACTACTGTATCGGAGAAAAGAGCCCCAAGACCGGTTATTTCAACGGCCCTTCCAAGTGCGAGGGCGAATGCCGCGATTACGAGCAGGTTCATGTTCAGGCTCCGCTTCAGCTCCGGAAAAGAGATTATGCCGGATATCAGAAAGACAGCCAGAAGAGCCAGCAGAGATTTGAACAGAGGAACCAGACCAAGTATCGAGAGTGCTATGCAGGAAAAACTCGCAGCCAGGATGAATATGGATTTCTTCAGGTTTATATTGTGGATCTCCTTTATCAGGGAAATCACGTAAAGGTCATCCGACTCGGCAGCTCTCTTCCCGAAATCCGCTCCAGCCACCAGCAAAAGCAGGTCACCTGAGCAAAGTCTGATCTCTCCAATCTTTCCACCAAGCTTCTCTCCCTGCCTGTGTACGGCAAGTATTGCAGCATTGTACCTTCCACGAAAATCGGTATCCCGGACCATCATTCCCTCAAGGGTGGATCTTGAGGATACAACAACTTCTATAACTTCAAGCTTCTCGTGATCCGGCAGCTCGAAACCTGCCGTAGGCTTGAGTCCCCTGTACTTTCCCGCCAGTTCAGCCACCGCGGATGTGACGCCTGCCAGCACCAGTTCGTCTCTGGCGCGCAGTTCCTCCGAGGGAGAGACAGGAGCGATAATCCCTTCCTCCCTGATTATCTCCACCAGGAAAACCCCTTTGAGATTCCTGAGCCGTGCTTCATCAACGGTTTTCCCCACAAGAGATGATCCGGGCTGAAGAATAAGGTTGGTGACGTACTCCCTGGGACTCTCGGCAAAACTCTCCGCAGGATTCTTCCTGGCGGGAAGAAGCCTCCAGGCAAAGATTACTATGTACAGCATTCCTCCCGTAAGCAGCATCAGCCCTACCGGCGCGAATGCCAGAATGGATAACTCTCCGAGACCGCTTCCAACAACAAGACTGTTCACTATCATGTTTGTGGAGGTTCCAATAAGGGTTACCATGCCCCCGAGTATTGCAGCCCAGGATAGGGGTATAAGCAATTTTGATACCGGAATGCCGTGCCTTTTCCCCCAGTCACCAACGAAAGGAATCATCATTGCTACGATGGGCGTGTTGTTCATGAAGGCTGAACTACCCGCCACGAAGGGCATCATCTGGCCCAGGAACGCCCTGTAATTTCCCGAGATATTCAGCTTGCTCTCGAATATCCATTCCAGAAAACCGGTCTTTCGCATGATTTCGCTCAGGATAATAAGCATAAGCATCACCGCGATTGCGTCATTTGCGAAACCCGCCATGGCCTGTGCAGGTGTAATCACGCTTCCTATCGTCAGAACAGCCGTTGCAGAGATGAATGTCACCTGAGCGGAGAGTCTTCGGGAATAAATAAGCACAATAACCGCTGCAAGCACCGCTACCACGAATATCTGCTGGTCCGTCAAACTCCCCTCCTCAATGCCTTGGAATAAGCAGTTAGTGGAATAAATACTCTGAGAATTGCCCCTTCGCAATCCTGTACTCCGACATTCACGGGTTTTAACCCGAATCCATGCCGGGCATGGCAAGTCTCTTGTAGGCTTCGGCCCCCGGGAATCGGTGTGTCCTGAGGGCAGTGAGGTGAAAGCTGTCCCGCAGTCCACTCCGCCAACGGGGGAAACAGCTGGAGCGCTCTATTGTATGTCTGGCTTTTCACCTGGAGGCGGAGGTGGAACAAACGCCATAACCACCTGTGTGCCGTAAACAGGGAAATCGATGGCACATCGATACCCACGGAATTTGAGATCGTTCCATTGAAGATGTAAAAAAACGGAGCGAAGTAATTCAACATAGCGGGGTACATTGGTGTTGCGGCATTTCGCTGAACCTGCGCCAAGGCACTGTATCACTTCCAGGAATTCCATTCGATCAATGTCCCGGGACGGATCGTTGATGTCTGCAACGCCATTAAAAGCGGTATCGTAGATAAGTAACCGCGGATCAGCGCCGGGGTATATATCTTCATGAACGAGCACATCGAACAGGAGAAGTCTGGATGGTAAGTTTACCTCTGCGAAAACGTAGCCTTTGCGATTTAGTTCCGTCGGTACATAGCGGGGCATTTCAGCAAGATTCACTTCCGCAAGCATTAAATCAACGGTTGATGCACGGCCAAAGCTACCGTTTTTCAGTGTGTAGTGTACGACATTGTTAACCGAATTTACACCGATAGCGGTATTCGATGATGTACTGAAAGATTCAAGTCGGGCGTCGTTCAAAGTCTTAATAGGTTTGCCTTCCAGATTGAGCGGTACTCGCGGGGGATCACCATCCTCGGTAATTCGCCTGGTAGCAAGTTTAATCGTCGCCCCCGGTCGCAGACGCTGAAGCCCAAGGTGACCCATTATCCAGACGATATCGATTTTGTTGCCTCCTTCCGACGGATGAAGGATAACGGTCGCAAGATTGGTTTGAACGAGTACACCTTTTAGCTCGCTCATCGCGCGGAAGGCCGCCTGTTTACGCCTGAGTTCGAAATTCCTGCGCGCTTCGGGCAGCCATGCACTGATGATTGCATTGAGAGAGGCGCGGTCACCAGTCTCCCGGCGAATGAGCGCGTCAAACTGATCAACAGCGCTAAGCGCTGGATCAATCACGTCTGCCCCTGCCCCATGCCTGCCTGCATGACGAAGGAAGCGTCTCAGCGGTTCCGGGCCGGGTATGTGATGCATTACGGCGATTGAATCCCTGGATCTGAGAGCCTTCAGTATACGGCTGGTGAGAACCTTGTTAATTCCGAGAAGGCGGACAAGAGTCTGTGGGCCGTTGGGGTTCCCGGGAATCTGCTCGACCACTCTGCCCAGTGTTGCGGCAAGCATTGATCCTGTGTCGGCTATACGTTTCTCAAGATCGTTTACAATGCTACGTTCATTATCTTGTTCTCCACCATCAATACGTGAAGTCATTCATTCAACCTCCATTATTCAGCATGACATAATACTAGTACAATCAACGAGGTTGGAAAAGGTCAGGACATTATAACGATTTAACAAGGAAGTTTCCGGGAAACTTCCTTGACACTACAATATGATTTTCCTATACTCACTTTACATTTAGTAGAATCTGTTCTGTTCAGAGTATTCCGATTGGAGTAAAAATGCGATTGACGAAACTTACGGCGGTATTCATTCTTCTTTGTGCAGCGACCCTGGCAGTTGCCGACACGTACGTTGAAAATTTTGAAGGCGGCACCAATACTGCGGGATGGACCTTTGGAAATTCCTACGATACAATAGAATCATCCGGGGGAAATCCGGGATACTGGTTTCACAACGACTACCTTATCACTTTCGGGCCGATTCTCCGGTGCGAATTCTACGCAGATCATTTTACGGGCAACTACCGCTCCATGAATGTCACATCAATAAGTATCGATGGCCGTTCCGACTTTATAGAGTGGGGCTCAACGATCAACATGTCGATTCTCCTGCGCTGCACCAATGGTACACCGGGAAATTATGAAGATGATGATTTCGCCTATTTCACCGGACCCATGATTCCGCAGCCGGGAGAGGGCTGGAAGCATTACAGGTTTCTTATTCCAAGTCAGTCGACCGATTCCATTCCCGAAGGCTGGTACGGTGGATGCGGTATCGATCCGGAGAACTTCCGTCCGGGGATAGACTGGAACGACATTGTTGTGAATGTGGATCGCCTTGAAATCTGGTGGTGGCATCCGGCCATGATCGGTATCATCCAGCTATGGGATGTCGGCGCGGACAATATCACGATCACTTATGAGGGATCATCACTGGAGTGCGGGACATGGGGGCATATTAAGAATCTCTTCGGAGCGAATTTATAGTAACTCTTCGTCCGGACTGGTATATTGAAATTTGTACTCTCCTTCAACACTACGAGACGTATGCTGCGCATAGGACACTATTGGATAGCAGGTATAGCACTCAACTCAGTTCTTCCGCTTGCATGACCTGATTGCGAAAGCAGCGTAATATTCATCCCCCTTATGTTTTATAACGAGATAGTTACCTGCTACCACTGCTGTGAATCCATGTTCCTTCTTGTATTGATAATGTACGTGTGGGAGCCTATTCGTACCTTTCGATCTTAAAATCATCAAAATAGATCACATCTGCATTTGCCTGCATACCGTGTATGCTCCCTGTACCTTCGGTAAGCAGCGCACCGGTATCTATACCCGTCAATGTGTCTGCTATACCAGTAGACAAGTCTCTCACGACACCTATGAGATCTTCTTTGTTAACTGTAAGCTCAATTAAATACGATACATTTTCATGCACATTAAAAGCTTTTGAAGAAATCGCAGGAGGTAGACCCAAGGAGTCTGCCGTCATTTTAAAGATGTAAATTGAGTCCTTCTCCGCAAAAACGCCTAGAAAGTAGCCCTCCTGCAGCATCGAGTCAACGCTAGCAATCCTGCTTCTTGCGGCTACACCAAAACCGTAATCGACCCCGGACCAAACTGTAGTACTGCATCTTACGCTGACTCTGATCACATCATCATTAACTTCGTTAATATATCTAATTGCATAGTATAGGCCTCCTGAGAGTTGCAGTCTGTTATCTGCAATTGAAAGAACGCCCGAACCTCCCTCGATCTGAACATGATAGTTGTTTCCCACAGGACCGTTACTTCGATTAAAATCATCGAAGAAAACGGTTTGCCATTCAGGCGTACCATTCGGGTCAGTAGGGGTACTCTCACACCCGAGTAAGATAACTGACAGGATTGCAACGCAGGTTATACTCCGTGCGTATTTGTTAAGCATTTTTCTGCCCTCCTTTGTGTTCAGATAATAAAGATATCTTGATCGAGACCCTATGTCTTTTAGGGTGACGATCGGGTGCCATAACTAAATATCCTTATTGAAGCCATAATATCACTTCCTCCGAGGTATGGTTGTCAGGAAACTTGATTTTACGCTGTCGGGAATACTGCCCTCCAGAACGTTCCGATACGCACCATCCATAGTTAATATATTCCCGCAGTAACATTACGGTGAAAGTCCTGTTCACTCAATGACATGAAGTCTGATGAATAATCAGAATGGTAATCAAGCTAATCGGCCGTACCGGAAAGTTCCAGTATATATATTTTCTGATAGTATTCCGGGTTTCTTGGATATGCCATTATGCCGTATTCGTCTATCACAAAATCCCAGAACTGGGGTTCATCCCTAATAGCTGGAGCTTCCGCAGTGAACAGCGTATTCCCATCCGAGTCGTATACATCGAATACCGGAGTAAGAACGGTACCTCTGCGTACCCAGATCCTTCCCTCGGAATCCACTCCTATATCCGCTATCATATTTCTGTAGGGATCAGGATTGTATTCAACCACCATGCTTCCGGAATCGTGACCACCGAAAAGGGCTTCTACCCATTCCTTCTCCAGCTGCAATTCATCTTCGGATTTAGCAACCCGCTCTACATCCCGCACAATTTCAAGAAGGGTATCACATTCAGGAGAGAAAACGGTAATCTGATATTTTTCGCTGGATAATGGAGCAAAATACACGTTTCCGTTTCTGTCAGCTGCACAGGTGTAACCGAATAATGATTTCCTCAGGGTTGTTGTCAGATCATTTGAGTCAAATGGGAAGCTATCTATGAAGTACAGCACTGCAGGTTCCGCAGATTCTTCGTACCTTCCTATGGAGAACACACAGGTCCAAACCCCTTCTTCAGGTTCCGTCGACAGTCTTAACCCGATGTAGGCATTCCCATCCACACCTATCATCGTCATTGGTACACCATAATTGAATTCTGCTGTAATACCTTCCCATTCACCCGTTGGCAGGAAGCAATTGATCAATCCGCCTCCGGGACAGGTGATAAATACCTTTCCACTTCCGGTAACGGCCATAGCAATCGGCCTGATAATTTCACCCGGTCCACTTCCCTCACCTGATATCCTTCTTACGAATTCGCCTTCAGGAGAAAATACCTTCACGCAGCAATCAATCATATCAAGAGCGTATATGAGCCCATCCGGTCCATGTGTAAGAGCCTGCAGGGTTCCGAACACGTAGTTGCTGTCACCCATTTCAACTCCTATTGAATCAACAACAGTCAGTTCAAAATGCTTTATCTGCTCGTCCGTCAGGGAACCGGAATCAGCGCCAGGATCTCTATTTCCACAGGTCATCAGCAAAATGAGTATGCATGTGAATGTAGTCGCGAATAGATATTTCATATACGAACCTCCAGAGTTTGATACAATAATTTATTAACAAATAGTATCCACTGTTCAATCGATCCGGAAACATACTGAAGATGGATTCTACTCACCGGGGTGATCCATTGTATAGTCTTTACCGTAAAGCTTGATTATGCACTCGGGGCATATCCCGTGAGTGATTTTTACGTCGGAATGATCGGATATATAGGACTCGATCTGCTGCCAGTAACCGTCGTCATCCCTGACTTTCTTGCAGTTCGCGCAGATAGGAAGCATGCCCTGAAGTTTCTTCACATGAGTCAGGGCATCACGAAGCTGATCATTCATACAGGAAAGCTCCACGTTCTTCAGACGATATATCTCGGCTTCCTTTTCCTTCTTCTCGGTCTCGAACTGCACCTGAAGCCTTGCGATCTTCTCCATGCTCTTCTCGTTCAGGTGCTCTTCCAGGCATGTTTTCAGTTCACGGGAGTACATCAGCGCTTTCTGCAGATCCCCCTTTGCCTCGTACAGCTTAGTTACATTCTCCAGGCAGTGGTTTTCCAGGTCCTTCATCTTCAGCTTCCTTGTTATCGAAAGGCCTCTGATGATAAGTTCTTCAGCTTCATCGAGACGCCCCTGAGTGGTATATATTCCACCGATACAACCGCATGTGTAGGCAACTCCTCTCCTGTTGCCGATCTCCTCATACAGTTCAAGGCTTCTGTTGAAGCAGTCCAGAGCTGATTCGTTGTCGCCGAGCTTTTCTTGCAGACTTCCAAGATTGCCCAGAGTGCTTGCGGTACCTTTTTTATCTCCCAGATCTTCCCTTATATCAAGGGCCTTCTGAAAATACTCCCGGGCCTCGTCCAGTTCTTCCTTTTTTCCGTACAAAGAACCGATGTTGTTGTAGAGGTATGCCAGTTTCATGCGGTCACCGGACTTCTCCCAGATCTTCCGCGCGAATTCATAGGATGACTGCGCCAGGTCCAGCCGAAACAAACTGCTGTAGCATGCGCCTATGTTGAAATGGCACCGGGCAAGTTCTTCTCTACCAGCTCCGCATTCCTGTTTCAGCCTGAGAGACTCGTGGAAGTGCTCAAGAGCCCTGTCAATCATACCCTGAGACCTGTATACGGAGGCCATAGTACCGTGAGCAGATGCCATACCGTCCTTGTCCCCGAGTTCTTCATAGATCTCCATTGACTTCCGGCAGTACGACATCGCCTCAGCAAAGTTCCCAGCCTCGAGTTTGATTGTTCCAAGTGTAGTGCAACTTTTAGCCTGCTCGACAGGGAGCCCCTGTTTTTCAGCAAGATTCTGTGCTTCCTGAGCACAGGCTTCCGCTTTACAGGGATTTGTATGCAGTGCGGCAAAAGAAAGTCTGTTCAGCACGGATACCAGTTCTGAACCGGGAGGTTTCTGTCTGAGTCCTTCGAGTTCCTTCTCAAGTTCTATGATTTCCCTATTCGGCATACCGCATGCTCCGTAACCACTTCAAAACAGCCATCTTCCTGCAGAGCAAAAAAAACGCTTTCTCTCTCTCGAAATCCCATTACTCAAAAGCATAATAGCCGTTCATATTGCAGGTGTCAATTAATCTGAACAGCTCTATAACTTCCGGCTCGCTCCGATCCTGTCCTCCTGAAAAACTCGCTGAAAAATCGTTGTACCCACGATAAACCGATAGAAAACCGCAGACGTCTGTACTCATAATACCCCAGGGATGCAGTAATGACCCTGGTTTCCAGTTTCTAATAAGTATGTCTTCAGCGAACTGACCGAATGTCCTTGATTCCGAATTAACGGCAGCAGGTAAAGATTCAGATCCGGTTTCCCGGAACAATCCATTGACCTTCAGAGATATTTCATTGGAGGTTATGGGGTGAGCAATAATGAAACCTGCAAGTTCGATCGCATATTCCCGGTTATCGAGTTTCAGTAAAAGTTGCATAATCCATGTAAGAAGTTCGATAACGAATGGGACAACTCTTAAGTCTTTCGCGACTTTCAGCGCATCTCTTAGCCGATGTTCCGCTTCTCCGTACTTCCCGGATTCAACCGCGATTCCGCCCAGGCCGGTAAGAATTTCAACAATCGTCGCTCTTCGTCCCAGTTCTCTTGATAACTCAAGAGCTTCCGTAAGAAGTTCTTCCGCTTTTTCTAAGTCTCCGGCCTGAGCAGCCATTGTACCCATGTTATCCAGCGTAATCAATATGCCGCTCTTAACTCCCAGTTCGCGGTTTAATGAAAGACTCTCAGTGTAGTATTTCCAGGCTTCATCAGTGTTTCCCATCTCACGAAAAACGGTACCGATATCGGT
Organism: Candidatus Aegiribacteria sp.; assembly: GCA_030638185.1. Classification (GTDB taxonomy): domain Bacteria; phylum Fermentibacterota; class Fermentibacteria; order Fermentibacterales; family JCC-6; genus Aegiribacteria. The sequence continues at coordinate 8,983 of DAOWFD010000092.1, read as the reverse complement.
TAAACCTTCGGCAATCATCCTGCGGTCATCCAGCGCTTCCGCGAGGGCAAAACTTTCCCTGTCAAGACGGAGAGCCTCATCCAGGTCTCCCGTTCGGCACGCAACGATTCCCAGGTTGCCAAGGCTGATAGCCTGTCCGGTAACATGATCCATTTCTTTGAACAGTTTCAGGCTTTCCCTGTAGTGTTTTCCGGCTTCAGCGTACTCGCCCGATTTACGGGCGATATTTCCGAGGGACATGAATGATCGCGCCTTTGCTCCCGAACTATCGGATGCTACCGCGCAGGTCAGGCTTTCTTCCTGAAGTGCCTTCGCCAGTTCAAAGTCACCCTCAAACAGGGCAAGACTTCCAAGGCGATTCAGAGAATAGGCTTCGTAGGATCTGTCCCCGAGGTTTCGAAAGATTTCAAGGCATTCCCTCAGCCTTTTTCCGCCTTCTTCGTAGTCGCCGCAGATTATTATCAACCAGCCCAGATGCAGCAGCAATTTCCCCATTACCGGAGAATTCCTCCCGGCAGAATTGTCATTGCAGGTTTCAGGCGTCTTCAAGTCCTTTACTGCCTCTGAAAGGAGTTTTACAGCATCCCTGAACCAGCCCCTGGCGGTGTACAGGGAATACACTCCTTCAAGAAGTCTGCCCGTACTTTCAATATCTCCGTTATCCAGAGCCCACTGCCATGCGGCATGTACATTCTCCAGTTCAATTTCTATCTCAGCCAGTGTTTTCTTCTGTCCGATTACGGTTAAATCCTGTTCCTTCCCGTAGAGCAGATCAGCATAATAGCAGCAGTGAAGATGCCGGATCGACCTGATTTCTTCAGGTGTTCCGGCAAGTATTTTCCAGGCGAACTGCCGTACAGCTTCATGCATATCGTACTGATCCGATGCCGCGGAGCCATGAGTTTCATCTGACTCGCGGTAGATCACAGATGTCCTTTGTATCAGAGATTTGTCGATAAGGGAGGAAAGCATGGATACCGATGCACCGGCAACCTCTTTCGCCGCTTCCTTTGTGAATCCGCCACGGAAAACAGATAATCTTGCCAGCACCTTCTGCTCATCAGGTGACAGAAGTTGCAGGGAGTACTCGAAAACCTTTTCAAGGCTTCTATGACGTTCAGGTAAATCCTGCAGAGACGACTCAAGAAAATCAAAACTACTGCCTATCTCCGAAGCGATTTCTTCAAGGTTCAGGGTTCTCAGCCAGGATGCTGCTATTTCAATTCCCAATGGCAGGCCATCAATCAGCCGGCAGATTTCTGTCACAGTCAACCTGTTCTGCCCGGTGATTCTGAAGTCCCTTCTTACCCTGGATGCACTGGAGGCAAACAGCTCAAGGGCATTGCCGGTTTCCCGGCCGTCGATTTCTTCTATTCCGGGAAAACCCATACCCTTTACGTCATATATCCACTCGTCCCGAAGATTAAGTCTCTCCCTTGATGTGACAACTATTTTTATCATCGGGGCGTTTTGGATTATCTGACCAATAAGACCAGCTCCTTCAACAAGATGCTCGAAGTTGTCCATCACAAGTAACATCTTCTTATCTTTCAAATATTTAAGCAACTGGATTCCCGGATCTTCGGATGAGTAGAAACTGAGTTTCAGCGCCGAGGCGATGGCCAGTGTTATGGATTCCGCCGAACTCAACGGGGCAAGCGCTACGAACCAGACACCGTGAGTGTATTTTTCAAAACACTCCTCCGCCACCTTAAGCGCAATACGGGTCTTCCCTACACCGCCGGTACCGAGAAGTGTAAGTAATCGACAGGATTCATTCTGAAGCAGCCCGTGTATTTCCTTCAGTTCATAAGTACGCCCGATGAAACGTGTCGGCTGCTGAGGCAGGTTGTTCGGATGTGCATTCAAGGTGCGCAGTGGAGGGAACTTCTTAAGCGGCAGTGATAAATGCAGAAGACCGTAAATCTGATGAGGTTCCGAAATCCCTCTCAGCAGATGAACCCCATGGTCCGCCAGTTCTGCGTCCGGCGGTATTCTGCAACTGTCCACCGTCTGCTGACTGAGCAATATCTGACCGCCCCAGGCAGCTTCCAGAAGCCTTGCGGTTTCGTTTACAACAGGGCCGAAGTAGTCATTCCTCCGCTTCTCAGCGTTACCGGAATGAACAGCTATTCGAACCCGCAGTTCACCTATTCTGTCCCAATTCTCCCCGGAAAGCATTCTCTGTATATCGATAGCGCATTGAAGAGGGTTACATGTAACTTCCCCGTCTTTTTCGAAAACCGAGAATATTCCATCCCCGGTATTCTTTACTACCCTTCCTCCGTGTTCCGGGATGACTGTTTCCAGTATTTCGTCATGACGCGCAAGTGCAGCTCCCATGATTTCCCCGTATCTGCGCCACTTTTCGGTGGATGATTCGATGTCGGTGATAAGGAAAGTAAGCATATTGGAACCACTCTGTTCACAGGAAACAAATTATCCGATTATGACAGAGACGCATAGTTGATTTACGGACATTCCCAGTAATGATCTTCATCACATAATGCCGGATTCACAGATTCACAGAAACTGTCACCGGAAACCGAGCCGTATTTCCATCCTGCCGCGGCTTCGTCCTGGGATGATAATATCACAACCCGTATAGTTCCGTCAAATTTAATGGTTGTAATACTTCACCTGTCACTGCATTTGCGGTCTCCGGACAGATGTTCGGGAAATCCAGTTTCTATTCGCTTCCTACCGCGAACTGGTTATACGGTTACGGTCTCTTACAACGGAATTTGCTGGAAAGATAGAAGCTGATTTCTCAACAGATTACCCACGATGGCCACATCCAACCTTCATGCAAACAACACATCAGCTTTCGGATGCACTGCAACACCGCCCGACCCGGCATCATGCAGTTCAGTTACAGAATGTTACGACTTGTTAATACTCCGTTCATAGAATAGAAATAGATAGGATTCAGATGATGTTCTCATCCAGGCGGTACCGGCGCTTTCGAAGGACGTGATCATGGAGTGTCAGCTGCTTATGCTCGTACTTGGCGCAACAGTGTTAAAGACGGTTTCCTATCGGCTCTATCAGAGGAAGTAAAAATGCAACAGTTATTAACCCTGTCAATCATCCTGGCTGCTTTAACGCCGGACGGATTAAGCCAACAGGCTGTTTCAAGGGCGGACATCTATATCGGACCGGGACAGGACACTTTGCTCATTGATGAGGATTTCGTTCAGGTTGGAAACATAATCATTTACGGAGATGGGGTTCTGATTGTTGATGACGCCAAGCTGACCATTTCCGGACACGTCTATGCGCAGGATCAGGGCAAGGCTGTATTCAGGAACAATGCATGGCTGCACTTCAATCAGTTCTATGTGGGCCAGTATTTTGTATGGCTTATTGACAATTCGGAGTTCGAAGCTTCGGACGCAACCGTGGACGCGAACGGTGTTATGCACTACGCTCAGCTTCATGACGATTGTATCTACACCGCCGTACGTACGGATTTCCCAGACTGGACCTTCAGAAAGGTTTTCAACAGGGCATCCCTGATACTGGAAGACGTGGATCACGTCGGGGATATAATGGTTGACGATTCCTGTTTTGTGCATTTCACGAGATGCGATACACTGATGCCATGGCTGGAAACCTGTGACGGTTCCGTTATAGATATCGAGTTTCCTGATCCGGATTATGTCGAGCATTTCGAGTTCTCCGAAAACACACCCGGTGTTGACGGTATAGGTTTTACGTTCATCGTCGATCAATGCAGCAGGTGCTGGTGGTCTCTTGAAACCCAGCCCGGTTGTTCGGTTACAGTTAACAACTCTGAAATACGAGGCTCATGCCTCAGAATGCCCGGTTCCAACACGGTCAATATTCAGAGTATCGAGAACTACAGCTATTTTACGCATCTGGAAGTTCCTCTGGAAGACAGGCTGCTTGAGTACAACAATACTTACGTTTACTGGTGGAACTGGTATCCGATGGAGAACACGATATTCAATATAGACTCATCCGTTTTCGGCGAATTGATAGGAAGAGGCGTTTCCGAAACCTATGCCACGAATTGCGTTCATGACGGTGCGACGATAAGCCTGGGTGTTGAGGACAGCGCCTTTGTCTCGTTTGCCGACGGGACATGCCATGCTTTCATATCTTCCTGGAACCGGGGAACAATGCTGCTACTGAACTCCTCTGTAATTCCCATGTGGCCTTATCAGTCAACAAACATCGCTCATCACCATTCCAGGATACTGGCTGTCAACTCATATTTTGAATACGAACCTGAAGCGGTGGATACCGCTCTTGTAATGGTCACCGCGATAGAGGGGCCATCATCCGGGCAGGTTGATGACAGTATTGATATAACCGGCTCCGCGTGGATGGATACCGGTGAATACAATCCGGAGGAATTCGACAGATACAGGGTCTCCTGGGCTGAAGACGGCGGTTCGGACTGGACACTGATCGTAGAATCAACGGCTCAGGCGCACAACGAAGTTGTTGCTTCGTGGAATACATCGGGAATGACTGAGGGTGAGTACGATCTTCAGCTTACTCTCTACAGCACAGCTGATGACAGCCTGACAGCGCCGGCGGATATTACCCTGTATCCCCTCGGGATCGAAGAAGCAAACGGTCAGAACCATGGCTGTTATCTTAGTTATCCGAATCCATTCACTGCAGGAGCAGCATTCACCTACCGGCTGAAGGAGAATGAAACCGTAGTGCTACGTCTCTACGATGTGTGTGGACGTCTCGTTGATACCGTAGTAAATGAAACTCAGACAGCGGGTGAGCATTCCGTAACATGGGAACACTCTGACACTTCCGGTCAAAGCATGAACTCAGGGGTTTACTTCTATGAAATCCAGGTCGGGGATGAGTTTACTCAGACGGGTAAAATCCTTCTATTCAGGTAGCACAAACTGTGCGATACCGTTCATCTCACTGTGAAAACGGTGCCAGGTGAAATCATTCGATCAGACTTTCAGCATTTTCTGAAGCTGCATGTATACTTTCCCTTCTCTGACAATTTGAACATGTCGTCCTGAGTTACGATGCTGATGATCTTCTTATCACTCATGTGATGATCGCTGAAGGACATGATTCCCGGGCCTGATATCCACTTCCTCAAGAATCCTGTATCTGGGACGTATCAGATCCCGTAATCTCAGAAAGAATGACATGATATGGAATGCTGTTTTCGGCATCGGTCCGTTCACTCAGTGCCTCCTGTCAAATGAAACCTCTATTGATATTTGGTCAAATTCCCGGACTATTTTACTTCAGCAGAACTATCGCAGTAAAACGCTGCTCAGTATCCCATCCTCATAGGCAGTATCAATTCTTCCGTTTCAAGGGTGAAACTGGCATCATCGAATCCCGGTGGCCCGAATAGCCCGCCCCTTGCACCGTTGGATATGCAGTAACCCTCGGTCGGTTTCCCGAGGAAATTCTTGTTGTGATTTCCGTCTTCGTTCTCATCGTGAAATGCCGATACTGCGTACTCACCGAACGGAATATCAGTGAATACGAATTCAACGGTTTCCCCTTCAATAACCGACATTACCCTTCTGAATGCGCTGTCCGGATCCCTTAGAAAACCATTCTCCGACGCCCAGAGCGCAACTCGGATATTCCCATCACAGTTCCTCAGAGCGTCAATGGTGACTACGATTGTTCCAGTCTGTTCCTCTGCTGCGGATTCGGATTCCACTACTTCACCAAGAGCAGTCACTGGTACAAGAAGTAGAATCATTAGAATACCCTTAATCGTAATGTTCGCTTGCAATTTAAACCTCTTTCTCGTTGAGATGTTCAAGTATTTCATCTGCTGCAATCACTTAAGCCGCAACCAGGATTACTCCTCCTTTTTCAGTTTCTGCAGTTCCGCTGCAAAGTATTTGTTCGCCGATTTGAGATACTGCTCGGGAGGAACAATCGGATTTTTAAGTTTCTCCTCTGTTCTGTCGGATATCCGCCCGTCTTTTACAAGTTCTTCACTGGCCTTCTGTAGAAGCCTGTTGTAACGCGTAAGGAAAGGTTTAAGGACCGGCATGGGATTTCCGAGTATCGAACCCCCATCTCTGTAGATTTCCGCCAGAATACTGGTTCCGGTATTTCTGGCGATTCTCCTGAAAAGAAGCTTGAGAACCTGGAAATGCTCCATTCCGGTAAATCCGCAGTTGGATATTACAATGAATTCCGGTGTACGACCTGTCCTTACCGGATGCCTGCACTCACCGTTCTCATCCCTCTCGATAAAAGGTTCAAGACGTGGAATCGTTCTGTCCAGGAAATCCTTCATTATCCCCGTTACATTATCCACGTAAAGAGGTGTTGCAAGAACAATGATATCAGCTGAGAATTTCTCCAGCAGTTTCTCCATATCATCCTGAATAACGCATTTCCCCGGTGTTTTTAACCAGCAGTTCATACATCCTCTGCAATGCCCTATTTTCTTGTCGACCAAAAGAATGTTCTCGGTCTCAGCTCCCGCTTTCGAAGCTCCGGCAAGGAAATTCTCAACCATGATGTGAGTGTTACCGGCCGCACCACGCGGACTTCCATTGAACGCTACTATTTTCATATTCCCTCCTCTTTTCCCGAATGATACCTATCTTAACAGCGTAAAGATATAACGAATCTTAACATTGTCAAGATATGTTTTTCGTTGTAGATTAACACTCGGGACAGGAGGAAGAAACAGTGGCTGAAACCGGCAGGACCGACAAATACCATCACGGCGATCTCAGACAGACTCTCATGAATAACTGTCTGAAAATGATAGAGGAAAAGGGTGTCTCAGGCTTCACACTCAGAGAAGTCGCGAGAATATCGGGAGTCTCACCCGCCGCTCCGTATCATCATTTCAAGAATAAGACCGAACTGCTGGCGGCAGTCGCTGTCATGGGCTTTAAGATGCTGGATGAAGCACAGCGGAAAGAGACTGAGAAATGCGATAATCCCGGGGCTAAGCTGAAAGTTCTTGGGAGGTCTTATGTGATGTTCGCTGTGAATCACAAGGTCTACTTCCATGTGATGTTCAGAGCAAACCCTGAACCGCTGTGGGAGAACACGCAGGTGATGAATGCCGCAAAACAGGCACTCAGCCATCTTGAGAATACCATTCGTGAATTGTATCCGGAGGCGGAGAAAGGCAACGGCAATCATTTCAAGGCAGCAGTGCTGACGTGCTGGTCGATGGTTCACGGCCTGGCTTCTCTCTGGGTGGACGGCCCTTTGAGAGCGGCAGAATCAGGTAAACTGGAAATCGAGAAATTAATCGATCTCATTCTCGGTCAGGATATTATACACCGGGGTTCCTGATAACTGCCTGACAGGAAGAGGCTTCTGCTGAAGATGGATTCTACTTCTGCTCCTGAGCGAAATCTTTACCGTAAAGCTTGATCATGCACTCGGGGCATATCCCGTGAGTGATTTGCGCGTCGGAGTGATCGGAGATATAGGACTCGATCTGCCGCCAGTAACCGTCATCATCCCTGACTTTCTTGCAATTCGAGCAGATAGGGAGCATGCCCTGAAGTCTCTTCACATCCGCAAGGGCATCACGAAGCTGATCATTCATATTGGAAAGCTCCTCGTTTTTCAGACGGTAGATCTCGGCTTCCCTTTCTTTCTTATCAGTCTCTAACTGTACCTGAAACACAGCGATCTTTTCCATGCTCTTCTCGTTCATGTGCTCTTCCACGCATGTCTTCAGTTCCCGGGAGTACATCAGCGCTTTCTTAAGATCCCCCTTTGCCTCGTACAGGTCCGTTATCTTCTCCAGACCGAGTATTCTCCAGTCATTTACCTTCAGCTTCCTTGTTATCTCCAGGCTTCTAATGATAAGTTCTTCAGCTTCATCGAAACGACCAAGCACGGTGTATACCCCGCCGAGACAACTGCATGTGTAGGCGATTCCTCTCATGTTGCCGATCTCCTCATGCAGTTCAAGGCTCCTTATTAAGAAGTCCTGAGCTGATTCGTTATCGCCGAGGTCTTCATGCAGACTGCCCAGATTGCACAGAGTGCTTGCGATACCTTTTTTATCACCAAGATCTTCTCTGATATCAAGGGCCTTCTGGAAGTACTCCCGGGCCTTGTCCAGCTCTTTCTTTTTTCCGTATACAGAACCCATGTTATGGTAGATGTAAGCCAGTTTCGTGCGGTTACCCGACTCCTCCCAGATCTTCCGCGCGTATTCATAGGATGACTGAGCCAGATCCAGACGAAATAGAGCGCTATAGCATGCGCCAATATTCAAGTGGCAAGAGGCAATCTCGTCTTTACTTACACCACATTCCTGTTTCCGCCTGAGAGACTCATGGTAGTGTTCAAGAGCCTTGTCAATCACACCCTGAAATTTGTAAGTGGTGCCCATGGTTCCGTGAATAACTGCTATACCCTTTTTGTCCCCGAGTTCTTCATAGATTTCCATTGACTTCCGGCAATACGACATCGCCTCAGTAAAGTACCCCTCCTCGCAATTGATTATTCCAAGCGTTCTACAGCTTATAGCCTGCTCGTTAGGTAATTCCAGTTTTCCCGCAAGATTCTTTGCTTCCTGAACGCAGGTTTTCGCTTTGAGGGGATCCAAATGGATATAGACAAAAGCAAGTCTGTTCAGTACGGATACAAGTTCTGAACCGGGAGGTTCCTGTCTGAGTCTCTCCAGTTCTTTCTCCAGCTCTACGATTTCCTTATTCGGCATACCGCATGCTCCATAACCTCTTCATAACAGCCATCTACTTGCAGAGAGAAAAGAAGGCGCTTTCTCTCTCACAAGTCATCACCCAAAAGCATAATAGCTTTTCATGTTACTGCTGTCAATTGATTAAAACAGATTCGGAATCATGCAGAGAAGGAGGATTACCCTGACTGAAGGCCTGGACCGGACAAGTCCTGAAGACAGATTCTACTTTTGCTCCTGAGCGAAATCTTTACCGTAAAGCTTGGTCATGCACTCAGGGCAGATTCCGTGAGAGAATTTCGCCTCGGAGTGTTC
>DAOWFD010000056.1 GCA_030638185.1 Candidatus Aegiribacteria sp. | reverse complement strand
CCCGGGCCCGAGACCGAAAGCTGAACGCACCTCTCCCCTGACGAACTGTATCCCCTTGTAACCCTCTCAATCTGGAAGGATATTTCGGCTGTGATTCCAGAAAAGTTATCTGGTTTATCCCTTTCAGGGAATGAGTAAACAGGTATCCTTTCTCCTTCAGTGGAGATGTAATACTCCGTGGATGGTCTTAGCATTCCGCCGGGGATGCCTATTCTGCCTCTCAGAACAGGCAGGGAAAGTGTGCAGGCGAATGCAGGTGTAACCTCAAGTGTTGCAAGCCATGTTCTGTAAACACCGTTCTTGCATCTTATCCATTGCAGTTCCTCAAGGTTCTCAAGAAGGTTTGATGAAGCGTAATCCGAAGGCTCAAGGAAGAGATCGACTATCTCCGCGTTATGCCTTGTCTTGCAGATAAAGTAGTCTACATTGAAAGTCTGGCCAGGATAAACCCTTCCCGTAGTATCGATCTCGATTTCCATCCATGCGATTTCATTCTGTCGCGTTTCCTGAGGTGAACCCGTTGATACTGTTCCGGTGATGTCACCAAAAGCTGTAACCGTCATTGCAGGAATCTCATAGAGTATTCTACCTGAGGAGGTAAGAACTAAGGGGCCGATCGTATGGGTTCCCTCCGTGGATGCTCTGAAATTCATTAGTAGACGGATTTCGGATGATACCGATGTTCCTGCGGGAGTAGTAACGGTTGAAAATGAGTGCATGCTGCTGCTGCCCATGTACTGCAGTCCATCCGATACGTTCGGTGAGCAGTTCAGCGAAGTCAGATCTTCAGCGATCACAGTTATCTCGCAAGAGAACACCGCTCCGGCCTGAACTGAATCCGGAACATTCACTGAAACATCAGAACCTGTCAGAATAACGGAAAGCAGCAGAAAAAGCATTACCAGACCGGTCCTGAAGGACGCCCGGTCTTGGCGGTGCCGGTGGAATCTTCAGGTTGCAGGTTCTCTTCAATCAGATCCAGTATAGCCTGTGCCTGTTCAGGGGTCATTTCATCTATCTGAGGCGGAGGCCGGGGCTGTTCTTCGTTCTGGTCCTGCTGGTCCTCGTTCTGGCCCTGCTGGTCCTCGTTCTGGTCCTGCTGATCTTCGTTCTGATCCTGCTGATCTTCGTTCCGATCCTGCTGATCTTCGTTCTGATCCTGCTGATCTTCGTTCTGATCCTGCTGGTCCTGATCCTGCTGGTCCTGATCCTGCTGGTCCTCAGGGGGTTCGTGGTTGTGAAGCCAGTTGAGTCCCGCTTCGAGCCCGATCCTTTCGCATTCCGGGGAAACACCATCGGAGATGTTTTCCATTAGAACGCTTACTGTGTTTTCTACTCCGCTGTAATCGTTCATCTGTATTGCCAGTGCAAGGTCAGTGAGTGCTTCTGCACAGGCGAGAGTATCATCCTCGACATCTCCTGAAACAAGCGAAAGAGACGAATCAGCAGCGGCAAGAGAATCCATCATGAACCGGGAAGCCGCAAGGTTGTATGCTATCCGGCTCCTGTGCGGCATTCGCGACCGAAGTTCATTCCAGATTTCCGATGCCTGTGCGTACTGTCCGTTTAGAAACAGCTCCGCTGCCATGTCGGCAAGTTCGGCAGGCGTCGGACTGCTTCCGAACTGAAGGGTAAGCAGGAGAAGAAGTATCACAACCCCCTCCTCTCCAGGATTATAGCAAAAGTAAAAAGCAGAAGAGCAGGCGCAAGGAAATACTGGTACCTTCGAGTTGTAGTAGAACCGCCTGTTGCCAGCTCGCTGTTCTCAGCGGAAATATGTTCCAGAAAAGCTTTCACAATTGAAATAAGATCTTCTATTCCGGAGAGTGGTACGTATACGCCTCCCGTTCTCTCCGCCAGCTCTCGGAGAGAACCCTCTTCAAGTAGAGTTCTGACAGTATCACCCTCAGCATCAATAAGTAGCCCCCCCCCCTCATTCGGAATTGGAACTTCGATGGGGCCGCCTACTCCAACGGTTATCAGGTTCATACCATAACGGTTCGCCTCTTCTATGGCACTTTCGGTGGCATAATCGTGGAAGCCTCCGTCGCTGAAGATTATCCCCAGGCTGGCTTCAAGATCCATCTCCGGAAGGGCGGAGACCATCAGCTTCACCATATCGCTCAGCTGAGTGCCAGGAATTATATCAGTGCTGCTCCAGACATTGTCCGGCAGCCGGTTCATCAGAAATTCCCTGTCAAGAGTCAGGGGTGACGCAAGCCTGGATGAACCGGAAAAGATAACAAGAGCGATTCGTACATCGTCAAGTTCTTCGGCAAGCTTCCTTATCTCGCTGGCAGCTCTTGCTATCCTTGATGGCATTTCGTCCATGGAAGCCATGGATTGTGATACATCGAGAGCTATTACAAGGTTCTTACTTCCCGTTGATGTAATTGCCGATGACCTGCCCCAGGTGGGGCTGCTGAGAGCTGTTATTGAAAGAGCTAAAGCTGCTGTCCAGAGGATTCTGGAAAGAAGCCTGGAAGGTGGAGGAGTTATTCTGACCCTTTCCCACAGAACAGGCCTGACGAATACTCTGAGCAACTTAAGCTCAGTGTTGTGCCATTTTACCCGTAACCACCAGTATAGAGGGATTATTAGCAGCAGAAGCAGGAAGAAAGGATACTGGAATTCCATCAATCACCTACTACCTTGAAGAATCTGTATTTCATAATATTCGATATCATCATGAGAATCATGCCTGAAATCAGGAAAAATACGTAGGAATCTCTGTACACAAAAAGCCCTTCCGCAGGCAGTGTTGAAGCCTCAAGGGAATCAATGGCTGAATAAACCTCATCAAGCTCTTCTGGAGATTCGACGTTGAAGAGCCTTCCACCGTTAAGTTCCGCAATGTATGACAGGGCTTCTCTATCCAGCCCGAGACCATTTTCAGATAAGGGTTTTCCGATAGCTACAGTGTAAACCCTGAGGCTGTCTCCATGTATTGTATTTATTGCCCGGGCAACAGTTATCGGATCCACAGGGCTGGAGGTATCCTCGCCATCGGAGATGAGTACAACAACTCTTCTTGAGGTCTGTGAATAATTGAAGCCCTTTGCGGCAACCGCGAGACCGGCCCCTATAGCTGTGCCATCTTGCAGTGCCCCCAGTTCTGCGTCCTGAATAAACCTTTCCAGTGTTGCATGATCGAAGGTTGGCGGGCACAGTGTTCTGGGCTGATCGGCGTAGATAACCAGCCCTATTCGGTCGTTGGGTCTGCCATTTATGAAGGTCAGGGCAGCCTTCTTCGCCGCTGCAAGCCGGCTGGGATAGTAATCCGTCTGGTTCATGCTGCCGGAAACATCAAGTGTTATAATGATATCTACCCCTTCACCGGCCTCCGGAAGCCGTTCGAAACCCTGTTGAGGCCTGGCCAGCGCAATGCAGAGGAGTAGTATCCCGGTCCATTGCAGCAAAACAGCTGTTCTGTAGCCGGGAGACCCGGAAACAGAATGAAACGAGAAAGGTCCGCTGTAAGTCTGTGATGTCACCTTGTGGTTTCTGGATAACAGAAAAATGAGTACGATAAGTACAGGGAAGGCCAGAAGGGCCGGGAAGAACTGGAAACTCATTATTTGTGCCACTCCTCTCTGAGGGTGAGGAGCATTGACGTATATCTTTTTGCCCTTTCACGTGATCCGCCCCATGCTGCGTACCTCTGAAGTATTATCTCCCTGGTAAGCTCTGCTGCATCATCGGTGAACTTCCTGCCCTTCGTTTCTCCTGCAAGCTGGCTTCTTATCTGGTGCCATGTATACGCTCTGCTTGAAATACCGAACCTGACGGCAACGGTATCCCTGAGAAGCCGGTCAACATCCCTGTAATACTCGGGCCATCTGCCCTCGGCGAAAGCCTTCGAATCGAGAAGAGCCTGGACTTCATCAAGCGGGGAAAGCGATTCCTTCAGAACGGAAGAAGTATCGGCGGGCGGGAGCATATTGCGCCTTCTGTGAATATGCCAGATCAGAAGCGCGGCAAGGACAGCAGCAAGCGACAGAATGACCGGAAGAAGCCATCTGCTCGATGGAGCTCTTCCCCACCTCTCCCAGAAACTGTGCCGCTCAAGATAATCCTGAGGTAATCCGGGAGGAATATTGTGAATCAGAGGCGCCGGGAAGACCGGAACGTTCCATGTTGTATCGGGCATTGTTCTGGCAACTGTGACAACAGGGGGAGGAAATTCTGTTTCCACTTCCACCGTATCTGCCACCGCGTATAAAGGCGGAAGAACAAGCGTGTCCAGTGCCATTGGCACTATCGTGATACTGTCACCCTGCTGCTCCAGCAGAATGAAATTATAGGTTACTTCAACTGACCGGGGTATAAAACCTTCAGGAATGGAATAATCAATCGTGACCGGTACGCCAAGAGAGCATTGAACCGCTTCAATTTCAGAAGTCAGAAGCAATATGGTCAGCACTAATGAAATCATCGACGTCTCCGCTTTTTCCTCAATTCGAAGAACCTTCGTAGAGGAAGAACAAGGTTGTCCGATGTGGAAATGCTCATAAGATCCAGTCTGTTCTCCCGGCACAGCTCTTCCCTGGTCTGCTGAACCATGCGGACATTGTCCGCAAACTTCTTTCTCCACTTCGGGGAACTCGTATTTACAACCTTCTCCCTGCCTGTCTCCGGATTTCTGAACCTTACCCTTCCCATCGTGGGCAGATGGAGTTCTCTGGGATCAAATACGTGTATGCCCACAACGTCGTGTTTCTGAACGGCAGCTTTCAGGAGCCTGCTGCCTGAGGGAAAGGCAAAATCGCTTATTATGAAAATCAGGGCTCTTCTTTTCATTACTCTGCCCATATATTTCAATGCGTTGTCAAGGTCTGCATGAGCCTGTATGTCAGGTACCTGGAGTATCTTGCGAACAAGTCCCAGGGCATGCTTTCTTCCTTTTTCCGGCGGGATATAGTTATGAACCCTATCGGAGAATGTAAGCATTCCGACCCTGTCATTGCTCTCTGAAGCGGAAAGAGCCAGTACTGCAGCAACTTCGGCCACTCTCTCAGCCTTTGTCAGGTTCAGCGAGCCGAAACGGAGGCTTCCGGAAAGGTCCACGACCAGAAGCATCATGAGCTCTCTTTCCTCGGTGAATACCTTTACGAATGGAGTTCGGGTTCTGGCATATACGTTCCAGTCGATCAGTTTTGGGTCATCTCCCTCCACGTATGGACGAAGATCTGAGAACTCCATTCCATACCCGCGGAAGATGGAACTGTAATCACCACCAACCAGCTGCGCCACAAGCTTTCTTGTACGGAACTCTATTCTTCTGACACGAATGAATAGTGAGTGTACGTTTTCCATAACAAGCGGTTCGCTATTTTACCGGTATCCGGTTAAGGATCCTGTCTAATATTTCCTCAACGCCGATTTCTTCAGCTTCCGCCTCAAAGGATAGGATTAAACGGTGACGGAGAACGTCATGTGCTACTTCCTTAACAAGCGCGGGATCCACGAATGACTGACCGTACAGAAGAGCCCTTGCTCTCGAAGCCGCAAGCAGGCCGAGAGAACCCCTGGGACTGGCTCCCACTGAGATAAGATCCTCCAGATCCTTCAGCCCTGCCTGCCTGGGGTGACGGGTAGCGGCTGTAAGCCTTACCATATAGTCCATGACCACGTCTTCCACCACTACCTCCGAAGCAAGCTGCTGAAGTTCAATAACATCATCTGTGGTCATGACCGGTTCTATCGTGGGGACCGGTTTTCCGCCAATTCTCTTGAGTATCTCAATCTCCTCATCGGATGTTGGATAATCAACCTTCAGTTTCATGAGAAACCTGTCCACCTGGGCTTCAGGAAGAGGGTAAGTACCTTCCTGTTCTATGGGATTCTGTGTTGCCATTACAAAGAACAGAGAAGGAAGATGATGGGTTTCACCTCCAAAGGTAACCTGACGCTCCTGCATTGCTTCAAGAAGCGCGCTCTGCACCTTTGCAGGGGCTCTGTTGATCTCATCGGCAAGGATGAACTGGGCGAAAACCGGTCCTTTTCTGGCTTCGAAGATATTGGTTTCCGGTTTGAATATCATCGTTCCCGTAATATCCGTAGGAAGCAGGTCCGGGGTGAACTGCAGCCTTGAAAACGTGGCCCTGACGCATTTTGACAGGGTTCTTGCAGCGAGGGTCTTCGCAAGTCCCGGAACACCCTCGATTAGAACATGTCCGTCACAGAGCATCGCAGTTATCAGGCCGATACGGAGTTCTTCCTGCCCGACAATAACACTGGAAAACCTTGACTTGAGGTCATCCAGAAGAGGCTTTTGTGACGAAATCCGCTTTTCAAGTTCTTCAATCAGTTCTCTAGACATCTATTTCCCTCCTGGCTTTTCTTATGAAATCCCGTGTTATTCTTTCATAATCATCAAGCCCATTTTGAGTTTCGGCTTCAAATCTCATAACCAGAATGGGCTGAGTATTGGATGCCCTTACAAGACCCCAGCCATCGGGGAACGCGATCCGGGCGCCGTCGGTTGTGTTTACAGCGAAGTTCTCCTTTTGAAAGAGTTCAGTTACCTTCCTGACAAGAGCGAATTTGCCATCATCATAGCAGTCTTCCCTTATCTCAGGTGTGGAGAATACTTCCGGAAGATCCTGCAGGTACCTGTGCAGCGGGATACTACCAGACGCGATTATCTCGATAAGTCTTAAAGCCGCATAAAGGGCATCATCGTAGCCATAGTAACGATCTCTGAAAAAGATATGACCGCTCATTTCTCCTGCGAGGAGCGCATCTTCCTCAACCATTGCCTTTTTGATAATCGAATGCCCCGTTGGGGACATTACCGCTCTTCCTCCGGCTTTTTCAATTTCGGAGAAGAAAAGCCTTGAGGCCTTAACCTCTGAAATAACCGTTGCTCCGGGATTGTGCTTCAGCAGGGCTCTTGCAAGGATTATCAGTATCATATCTCCCCGGATGATGCCTCCCCTGTCGTCTATTACGCCCAGTCGGTCGGCGTCTCCGTCGAAGGCAAGACCTATGTCGGCTCTTTCCCTTATAACTGTCTCTCTGAGGTCCGAGAGGTTTTCCTCTACGGTTGGATCAGGGTGATGATTGGGAAAATCACCGTTCATATCACAGTAGAGGGGAATTACACGGCAACCCAGATTTCTCAGAATCTCAACGGCTGTATCGCCGCCGGTTCCATTACCGGCATCAACTGCAACCCTGAGTGACCTGTCAAGCGAAAATTCCCCCAGAAGCCTTTCAAGATATGGTTTCCTTACTATAACCTTCTGAAGAGTGGAATCGGGAGATATATCGACGGAATCAGGAACACTTTCCATTCTCCTTCTAATATCCTGAATTGAATCACCATATATGGTATCAAGTCCGAACATTATTTTGAAGCCGTTGTATTCCGGGGGGTTGTGACTGCCTGTAATCATCACCGTAACATCGGGATTGAGGGTGTACGCGGCAAAATACGTCATCGGTGTGGTCTGTACACCAAGATCGATGACATCGCATCCTGCGGAACGAATGCCATCGGCAAGCCATTCCATCAACATGGATCCGGACCTTCGACAGTCCCTCCCTATAGCGATACGATTTTGTGCAATTGTACCGAGGGTCCTCCCCAGCCTGATAGTCGTGCTTTTATCGAGGTCATCAGGGAATATGCCCCTTATGTCATATTTTCTAAAAATGCTGCTTTTCATTTACTGTTCTTTACGACTTTGGAACACGGGAAGTTCGATGGCATACTGGCCTGTGGCCGTCTCGCCTGTAAGCCACCCCCTGTGCGCACTTATTATCTGACGGGCCAGTTCCACGCTGAAGGCTGACTGTTTTGCGCTGCTCTTTGTTTCACCCTTGTGAACGATTGTCAGCCTTACGGAATCGTTCCCTCCGGAAAGCATTATGTGAATCAGTGAGCCCGGAATCATGATACGTGATATCTCAGACAGAATATTGTCAAGAGCATGTTTGAGATAATACCTGCTCCCCGAAATGAGGACGTTTTCATCCACTGACACTGCCAGAGATACTCCCCGGGATAAGAATAGTTCATTCCATTCGTTAAGGGTTTCAAACAGCAGTTCATCAAGGGATACAACGGATGATTCCGTTCCGCCCGGGAACTGCGATTCATCGGTTAGGTCCATGTTCTCAAGGGCTGCAAGTTCCTTCATCACGTTCAGAAAATTCTCGATCTCTTCGATTTCATCAGTCAGTCTTGCAAGCTGTTCCTTCACAACCGGTGACCTGTCCGGTGGTCTGGAGAGTTCTATAGCTGTTTTCCGTACCGATTCCAGGGGCTTTCTCAGGGATATTCCGATACGTGAGAGCATTTCAGATTTCAGCTTCTCAAGTTCATCAAGCTCTTCCTTGAACAAGATGAGTTTATTCTTCAGTTCCCTGATCCTTTTCTCATACGTTATTTTATTTCTTCTGTACATCTCCATTATCATGAGTATTCCCAGAAAGACCAGAAAAACAACGTAGACAGGCAGGGTTATCATGTCAGACCAGTTCCTCCAGATTCCTTGCTACAAGGACTTCTCTACCGGTTGATTGACTAATTTCTTCAGGCGTATGATCATCCAGCGTCAGCATATCATGATTGAACATTACACCCGGCAGTATCACACTATTATATAAATCCGGAAGGTCCTTAACAGATCTTACAATATCTGCCCCTGAGAGAAGACCTGCCACACCGATTTCGGGACCGAGAAAAGTATTCTCGATAACGGTTACAAGGTAATCGCTGCCATTCAGCAACCGTCTCAGAAAGGGGGCGGCCAGCGTTCCTGTACACACTGCTCCCCTTCCTTTGAATTTCTTTCCCGATATTGCCAGCAGGTCCGCAAGGAGCCCGATCCCATTTTCTTTGAGTGTACAGCTCTCATAATAAGATACGGGTGGAATATCCAGGCCTGCAATTATGAAGAACTCGTCAGATGGGTACACCCAGGCGTTTCCTCGGTTTTTCATGGCCTTCCTCCTCCACATACTGCATTGATTTACAACCCGGAGGGCTTCAGCTTCAAAGGGGCGCCTGATCTCAGGCAGTCCATTCCTGTATTTCGTCAGGCCGACAGGTACTACTCCAGCCGATATGACGCCGGGTATTGAAAAAAGATCCTCCAGGGTTCTGTCAAGCTGTTTCCCGTCGTTCAATCCGGGTACCACTACTATCTGAGTTTCCATTTTTATACCGGCTCTGGAGAGTTTTTCGAGCATGTGTAGTACAGGTTCCTCCCTGCAAGTTCCCAGTATTTTTCCTCTCACTGAAGGATCTGTTGCATGGACGGAAATATGCAGGGGTGTCAGATGTTTGCGTATGGCATATTCAGTATCATCCCTGTCAAGGGTTACATAAGTTCCCTGGACAAAGGAATACCTGATATCGTCATCCTTTACCTGCAGGGATGGCCTGACATCCCGGGGCAGCTGGTCTACGAAACAGAATATGCATTTTTTCCTGCATACGGCCGGTTCCTGGCCCTTGAATGTAAAGCCCCAGTCAACACCGGGATTACGACGGATGGTAAGCCTTCTGATCAGTGGGCCCCTTGTGTATATCAGATTTATGAATAAGCCGTTCGCGCTGTAAAGAAAATCGATCCAGTCATTCAGAGGGCTTCCGTTGCATGAAACAAGTCTGTCGATTCTTCTGAATCCTGCAGCGGAAGCGGGAGAGCCAGGGGTTATAGAGAGTATCTCGAGCAAATGCTACACCAGTGAGCGCTGTACCTTGACCATCTCCGGATCAAGCTTAGCGGCAGCTGCAAGTTCCTTATCCGCTTGAGAATTCCGGCCCGTAGCCCTGTAAACATCCGCTATGGCCAGATGGAATCCGACGGATGATTTTAAATCTCCGGCTGTAGTCGAAAGCCCTTTTCTGAAGTGGTCTTCAGCCTCATCGAAGCGTTCAAGGCGAAGACAGCATCTTCCAAGCATTTCTCTAGCTTTCATCCTGAAATCGGGGCTTTTGAGAACCTGTTCGAACTCCGATAAAGATTCTCGGTACAGACCCATCTCCAAGTACGCAATTCCAAGATCGTAATGCGTGTTGAAATCATCGATGGGGACTGCTGTTTCTATACCCTCCTGAAACTCCCTGATAATACCAGCCAGTGCCTTTGCAGAGTTCCTGTCGAATTTGCGGTCGATATCAGCCAGAATCATAGCTATGTCCGCGTAATCCTCACTGTCGGCCAGACCCGGACGAATACCATCCATGAGTGTTCTCGCCATCTCGAAACTGGAATCCACAGAAACCGATTTCTCAAGTGCTGCAAGTGCTTCATGGGGACTGTCGTTGAGCAGGTATGCCACAGCGAGCCTGTAGAATGCCCTGGCCTGACCGTCTACGTCCATGGCCTTTCTTATTCTTACAATCTCCTTTGCAGCGCTGAGGGATTCAGGACAGATGTCAAGCACACCCTCAAGCAGCTCGAATACCATATACTCGCGTTGATTGGCTCGGTAGATAGTACACGCCCTTAGATACGAATCAATTGCACCGTAGAAATCACCGACTTCAAGGAGAAGGTTACCAAGTTCAACATAACCCAGTCCGTCACCCCTTGATCTATCAAGATTACTCCTCATATCTTCAACCTGGAGGGAAAGGGCTTCATGAAGCTGCCTGGCGGAGACCAGGTTCATGCTTACCAGGATGTCGCCCAGCTTACGGTCGGGATCACTTTCCTTCTGGATATCAAGGGCTCTTAGAACGTCGGAGGCTTCAAGAAGTCCTTCCGCAATGAAGTATTCACCTATCCTTTTTCTTTCAACGAGGACGCTTTCCGCCAACTCGTACCCCTGATCAATTGGTTCGATGAAGTCGGATTCCTCGAATTCCACTTCATCGATGCTGGCCGAAGGAGGGATTCTATCAATAATTGCTATTCTGGCTTTCTTGACAGGTTTCTCTTCTGGCGGAGGCGAAGGAGGGATTCTGTCAACGGTTGCTGTCTTGGCTTTCTTGACAGGTTTCTTTTCGGCCGGGGGCGAAGGAGGGATTCTG
>DAOWFD010000358.1 GCA_030638185.1 Candidatus Aegiribacteria sp. | reverse complement strand
TAGTATCGGTTCCATGGCCTATGACTATACCGTCAATACCATTGTTTATTTCTTTGCCTATCGCCTCTGCTGTTCCCTTCCACTGTTGGGGTCCCATATTCTCACTGAAAACCCCATAGAGCTTCTCAGTTTTAAGATTACATATGTCTGCCAGTTCAGGTACCGAACCGTAGAGTTCGCCGGGGGAAAAGGCAGGGATGACGGCACCGGTCCTGTAATCTAGCCTCGAGGCTATGGTGCCCCCCGTTCCAAAGAGCTTTACATTGGGCTTGGAAGGATCGAAGGGGAATTCCTTCTCAGGGATCTTGTAATGGGCTTCATTCCTTCCCAATTCTGTGATGGACTCAATGGTATCTACACCCAGGCCTACATTGTAACCGTTGTGGATCTTCAATACTATGTGTGTATCATCTGCAGTTTCCGACCTTGGAAGAATGACACCCTTGAAACCACCTCTGGTTGATTTGATATCAACGTCTGACCATACACCGACACCGAATTTTTTCAGACAGTCCAGGCTTTTACCCCTGTAACCTTTGTAAAGATCGGAAGACAGTTGGGATCACCTCCTGCAGGTTCTGCTACGACGCAGAGTTACCAGTTCGGGAAAGGATTACGTTACGAACCGCCTCTATTACATCTTTGCCGCCGGGCAGACCATCGAACCTCTCCCTTACTTTCCCGGTAATGTATTGCTCCAGCAGAATGGTATCGAATGGATCTACCGCCTCCATCAGGATTATAACAGCGTTTTCCAGTTCTTTCCTCACTGGAATTCTCAGGTTCTTTATCACAGTATCAATTCCGGATCGTTCGTATCCGCAAACCCTCTCAAGAATGAAAGCTGCAGCTTCGATAGAGAGGTTTTGCTTACCGGTTTCTTCGAGCACTTCTATCAGTTTGTCTTCAGACAATTCGGGAATCCTGCCGCTCTTCTCCAGATGCCGCAGCGTACTCAGGAAAAAGTGCATGAGAACCCTTGGAGAGTAGGTAGACTTCGCAACGGCGGAATCGTACAGGAATCTCATATCCGAAATGCTCATCTGACGGGCTGATTCAGAAGGTACACCTGCGGTAACGTACCTCTCCGCGCGGTCCCAGGGTCTTTCAGGAAGCTCAGATCCAATACGTTCTATCATCTCCTCTGTTATGGTTATGGGTGGCAGGTCAGTGTCAGGATACATTCTGTTTGGTCCCGGCAGTATTCTCTCGAATCCGTTCGTACCATCGGGAAGCGCCTGCCTTGTTTCACTGCAGACTCCATCAATCGCCTCTCTTGCCCTTATGGCAATCTCACTTACCGCGGTTTCGATATCCTCACTCGATCCCCAGACCACAACAATCGCATCTTCCGTACCAGCCCCGGTTTTCTTTATTAGTATCTCCCATTCATTTGAAGAGAAGCTGTAACCTTCTTCTCCATCGTGAACGATATTGGGAAGCCTGTCCAGGCACGCGACCACACGTACCCTGTCGGATATCTCCCCGGTGAAAGTATGACCGGGCTGGGTAACCGTGGAGAGCAATCCCCGGTATCCCCTTAGAACAACTGCCCGCAGTTCAAACCCCTTCTTCAACGCCGATGCCGCATAACGGTAGGCAGTTCCTGCGAGTTCCTTCGTAACATCAAAACATTCGGAATGGAAGGTTGAACCGGTTATTCCCCTCCGGGATAGTTCTCGCTTGATCTCAAGCAGAGACACCTGTCTGAAAGCTTCGTTGTGCACGAGCAGCGGTATTGTCGGAATCCGCGAAACCCCTTTTATCTCCACCCTGCACCCGCCAGTTACAGAGACGTTCACGTCCTGCCTTGCGGCGCCAATCCCCCTGCGGACTTTGCCGGAAGCACGTGCCAGATTGCTCAGGATAACGGCGACCTGAGCCACTTCATGCGGGGTAGTCATATCTGGAGCTGTTACCGTCTCTATCAGAGGGATTCCAAGCCTGTCCGTCAGATAGACACGTTCGTGCCCCGAATCGCTCACTTCCCGGCAGGCATCCTCCTCCAGTCCAAGCTGGATGATGTTTATACGCCTGTTCCTGAAGGGAACCCAGCCATCCACTCCCAGAAGTGTGGTTCTCTGAAAGCCGGCAGGTATTGATCCGTCGAGGTACTGCTTCCTTAATATGTGAGCCTCACTAACAAGTTTACAGTTAAGCAGCATCGTTATCTCAAGTGCGATATCCAGAGCCTGTGGATTCAGTTCAAAAGGTGGATTATCATCCATTTCATAAGTACATATGGTATCGCTGTTTATCTGATATGTGATGTTTTTCCTTGTTTTGAACTCCATAAGAGCGGTACCATCGTATTCACCAAGTTCCGAAAGTGTCGGTCTCATATGGCGGAGTATTAGAGCATCGTATACGTCAGAGTATGGAAGCACAGGACATCGGCAGAAAAGCTTCTTTTCGGTATCTATCTGCTGGTGTATCTCAAGTCCGCTGCGAAGTCCGATCGCTTCGTAATCGGAGGCTGTCATCTCCTCCATTGTCTTTATCACGGTCAGATAGATCTCCTTCAATTGTACCTGTTCGTACTCAGATTCAAGAATGAGCATAAAGGTGAGTTTCAAAATATGCGTGAACAGCGCTCAATTATATTTCATGGGATTCCGCAAAACAACAGCCGGGGTAGAGTCTCAAACAAACCCCAAACACTTTCAGCGCTTTCCTATCCAGTACTACAGATTTTGCAGCACAGCAGTGGTAATGATGTCGTCCGAACAAAACCTTGCGGTATAGATGCCCGAAGGAGGTTCAACCCCAGAAGATGATGCTCCATTCCAATAGCAAACATCATCCTCACCTCTGGAAACAGGCTCAAGCTTATCAATCAGTCTGCCAGACAGGTTAAATATTATACAGAAATACCTGAATTATCACAGCTTCACGAACCTCACCGAAGCTGACCTGTCTTCAACAACACCACGGATAATGTAGGCGCCGGAGGGAGCTTCATGACCGGAGGAATCACGACCATCCCAGAAGAAAATGCTTCCATCCCTTTCAGTAAGCTTCCGTACAAGCTTACCGGAAAGATCGTAAACAAGAAGCTCAACACCTTCTGCATATACAGAGGGGACTTCGATGGATACACCTCCACCCGAAGGGTTGGGAACAGCGGTGATCAC
>DAOWFD010000329.1 GCA_030638185.1 Candidatus Aegiribacteria sp. | reverse complement strand
TTCGCAACCTTAACAGTTTCTTAAGGCATGTCTTCGGGAAAAAAACCTACAAAGTTGGCCTGTGGGGAGGCTTTACGTGTCCCAACAGGGATGGAACCTTCAGCAGTGAGGGATGCACCTTCTGCAACCCCCTTTCCAGCCATCCAAAGAGCTTCGAAGAGGGTAAATCGATCACTCAACAACTGAACGATGGATGCAGGTACATTACCTGGAGATTCAATGTTAGCAGCTTTCTGCCCTATTTTCAGGACTACACGACCACTTACGGAGACCCGTCCATGCTTGATGCCCTCTATTCAGAGGCCCTTTCGTATCCGGGAGTTGTGGGTCTTTCACTGTGTACACGTCCGGACTGCCTTCCAGAACCCGTACTTGGTTATCTTGAAAACCTTTCCAGGCAAACATTCCTCTGGGTGGAGGTCGGGGTACAGACTTCTGACGACAGAATTCTAAAAGATATGAACAGATGCCATACCTCCCTTGATACAATGAACTCCTTCAGGGCTCTGCACGCAAGAAAGATCTTCTCCGCTGCCCACATGATAATAGGTTATCCCGGTTCCAGCAGAGAAACGGTGCTGGCTGATGCCGCGTTTATCAGAAAGACCGGTACAGATGGAGTCAAGCTTCAGAACCTGCATGTAGTAAAGAACACCTCCATTGCAGATCGATTCGCAGCAGGCGAATTCGAACTTATGACAATGGAGGAATACACTGATATGGTGATCCTTTTCCTTGAACACACTGAACCGGGCGTAGTGATACTCAGACTCACCGGAGAAGCGCCCGACAAATTGACCGTTGCTCCACAATGGTCTCTGCATAAGATGATCGTTCTGAACAGGATTCACGGAGAGATGAAACGTAGGGACACCTGGCAGGGAAAGGCTCTGGGATTCTGTAAATCATCTGTTGAAAAACCACTGAAAAGTATACGGAATCACTGGAGACCGGACTGAAGTATTGCAGGAACACCACTCCCTTTATAGATTAAACTCTCCGAATTCTCAAGATTGAACCGAACCGGGAATCTTATTCCCGGGCTACCCGTTAACTGGGGGACCTGATGATTGAGCGAACATCCGTTAAATCCATTCTCGAGGGAGAATGCAAAGAGGAAAGAGTAACCGTATACGGCTGGGTCCGAACTGCACGATCAGGTAAGAATGTTGCATTCGCATCCATAACAGACGGTTCTGTTTCTTCCCCCTTGCAGATCGTATTCGACCGGGATAAATTCGACGACATCTCCGGACTGGCCACCGGAGCCTGCATAAAAATCACCGGCAGGATCGTCGAATCGCCCGGAGCTGAACAGTCCCGGGAAATCAGTGCGGAAAACCTGGAAATAATCGGCCCGGTAGGAGATGATTATCCTCTTCAGAAGAAAAAGCACTCCATCGAATTTCTCAGATCAATGCCCCACTTAAGGGTAAGAACCAACACCTTCGGCGCAGTATTCAGGATGAGCCACCACCTCAGCCTTGCGATCCACAGGTTTTTCGATGAAAACGGTTTTTTCTTTATCCATGCCCCGCTTATTACCACAAGCGATGCAGAGGGAGCCGGAGAAGCCTTCCAGGTTACATCCATGCCCCTTGACAGCATTACGCTGAAGAACGGTAATGTTGATTATTCGACGGATTATTTCAAGAGACAGGCATTTCTTACAGTAAGCGCACAGCTAGAGGCCGAACCTCTTGCTCTCGCCATGGGAAAGGTATACACCTTCGGCCCTACTTTCAGGGCTGATCCATCCGATACCCGGTTTCATACGGCGGAATTCTGGATGATCGAACCCGAGATGGCGTTCTTCGACCTGGATGATGATATTTCATTGATAGAGGATTTCATCAAATTTACGGCCCGTTATCTTCATGATAAATGCCCGGAAGATATTTCCTTCTTCACCAGATTCTATGAAAAGGAACTCAAGGAGCGCTATAACATGCTTATGGAAAGCGACTTCGCTCGAATTACATACGATGATACGCTTGAACTCTTAAAAAAGAACAGCGACCGTTTCGAAGTTGCACCCGAATGGGGAAGCGATATTTCCACTGAATACGAGAGATTCCTTACCGATGAGCATTTTGGAGGTCCTGTTTTCGTAACCGATTATCCTGCGGCTATGAAACCTTTCTATATGCGGCTGAACGATGACGGAAAAACGGTGGCCTGTACCGATCTTCTGTTCCCCGAAGTCGGTGAACTTGTCGGTGGCAGCCAGAGGGAGGAAAGACTGGATATACTCAACCTCCGCGCGAAGGAGTGCAATATTAATTTAAACGACTACTCCTGGTACTTCGATTTGAGGAAATGGGGATCTGCACCTCATTCCGGGTTCGGACTCGGATTTGAAAGACTGCTGATGTATCTCACCGGAATGGAAAACATACGTGACGTGATTCCATTCCCGAGATCAAAGGGAAAGATGATGTGAAAACCAGAACACTATTTATCTGTATAGAACAGGACGGAGCATAATGGACAGGAAAATGATCACTATTGACGGTAACGAGGCGACAGCCCGAATAGGGCACAAGCTGAGTGAAGTAATAGCCATCTATCCGATCACCCCCTCCAGCGGCATGGGCGAATACGCGGACGCGTGGTCATCTCAGGGAAAAACTAATATCTGGGGAACAATCCCCCTGGTTCAGGAGATGCAGAGCGAAGGCGGAGCCTCCGCGGCCGTACACGGGGCACTTCAGACAGGCGCGCTTACAACGACCTTTACAGCATCACAGGGCCTTCTCCTGATGATACCTACGATGTACAAGATTGCTGCAGAGCTTACACCTGCAGTGTTCCATGTATCAGCCAGAAGCCTTGCCTGCCAGGCATTGTCAATATTCGGAGACCACAGTGACACCATGGGAGTCAGGCAGACGGGATTCGCTCTTCTTGCAAGCACCTCGGCCCAGGAAGCAATGGATCTGGGGATAATTGCCCACGCATCAACACTCAAATCACGCATACCTTTTATCCATTTCTTTGACGGCTTCAGAACCAGCCATGAGATCCAGAAGATAGAACTGGTACCGGACGAGGTTATGATAAGCATGATCGATAATGAGCTTATTATCGCAGCAAGGAACAGGTGTCTTGATCCGAACAATCCGGTTTTAAGGGGCACCAGCCAGAACCCGGACGTTTACTTCCAGGGAAGGGAAACGGTTAATCCCTATTACCTTGCTACTCCGGGAATAGTACAGGATTATATGGACAGATACGCCGATCTGACCGGAAGGCATTACCATCTATTCGACTACGTAGGCGCACCGGATGCCGATACTGTAGTAATGCAGATGGCTTCAGGATGTGAAACCGCTCATGAAACAGTCGAATACCTCTGCGACAGGGGTGAAAAGGTTGGACTTATCAAGGTCCGGCTTTACAGGCCGTTCCATAAGGAAGCTCTTCTTAACGCCCTACCCGATACAGTGAAGAATATCGCCGTGCTTGACAGAACGAAGGAATCCGGCGCCCCGGGAGAGCCTCTCTACCTTGATGTTGTTACCACGCTGGCGGAGAAAGGCAGAAACGATATCAGAGTCATCGGAGGCCGATACGGGCTGTCCAGTAAGGAGTACACCCCGGCCAGAGTGAAAGCAGTTCTTGATGAAGTCAGGAAGCCGCAGCCCAAGAATCACTTCACAGTCGGTATCAACGATGATGTTACGAATACCTCAATAGATGTCGATCCCGAATTCGAACTTGAGCTTCCCACTACTATTCAGGCAGTATTCATCGGCCTGGGCTCCGACGGAACAGTGGGAGCCAACAAGAACAGCATCAAGATAATCGGAGAGGAAACGGACAATTACGCACAGGGCTACTTCGTTTATGACTCCAAGAAGGCAGGCGCGAGAACTGTCAGTCATCTCAGGTTCGGCCCTGAACCGATCAAGCAGACATGTCTGATTTCAGCAGCCGGTTTTGTCGGCTGTCACCAGAGCATCTTTCTGGAAAAGTACGATGTGCTTGGATACGCGTCAAAGGGAGCCACATTCCTGCTCAATTCCCCATATGGAAAGGATGAGGTATGGGACATGCTTCCAAGATCCGTACAGGAAGCAATGATAGAGAAGGGAATTAAATTCTACGTCATCAATGCTTACGATGTTGCAAAGGAAACGGGCATGGGTGCAAGGATAAACACTATCATGCAGACATGTTTCTTTGCCATCTCCGGTGTGCTTCCAAAGGACGAAGCAATTCAGAAGATAAAGGATGCCATAAAGAAAACGTACGGTAAAAAAGGTGATGAGATAGTCCAGAAGAATTACAATGCCGTTGATCAGACACTGGTCAATCTCTTCGAAGTGGACTATCCAGATAAGGTTACAAGCACTATAGAAATGCCTCCTACCGTACCGGAGGAAGCTCCCGAGTTCGTAAAACGGGTAACGGCTAAGATTATCCGGATGGATGGCGACAGTGTTCCGGTTTCCGATATGCCTGCAGATGGAAGCTGGCCAACGGGAACCACTCAATGGGAGAAACGGAATGTTGCGCTTGAAATTCCCGTGTGGGATGCTGATACCTGCATTCAGTGCGGATTCTGCAGCCTTGTCTGCCCCCATGCTGCCATCAGAATGAAAATGTACGAAGGCGCTCTTCTCAAGAATGCACCTGAGACCTTCAAATCAACAGATGCAAAGGGCGGCAAGTTCAAGGATATGAAATTCACCATACAGGTTGCTCCTGAGGACTGTACCGGGTGCGGAACTTGTGTTCATGTATGTCCCGCTAAAAGCAAGGAGAACCCGAATAAGAAGGCCATCAACCTGGAGAATCAGATGCCGCTCAGAGTACCGGAGCGGGAGAATTACAGATTCTTCCTCGATCTGCCCGACTATAACCGTGATGAACTTAATCCTTCAATAGTTAAGGAATCGCAATTGCTTCAACCGCTGTTTGAATACTCCGGCGCCTGCGCAGGATGCGGTGAAACAGCATATGTAAAACTCCTTACTCAGCTATATGGAGACAGAGCTGTAATCGCCAACGCTACAGGATGCAGCTCCATCTATGGAGGAAACCTTCCTACCACACCTTACTCCAAGAACCATGACGGCAGAGGTCCTGCCTGGAACAACAGTCTTTTCGAAGATGCCGCGGAATTCGGTTACGGATTCAGGCTCACAGCCGATAAGCATACGCAGATAGCCAGGGAACTTCTCGAAAAACTCTCTTTCCAGGTTGGTGATAACCTTACAGGAGCTATCCTGAATGCTGAGCAGAATACCGAGAAGGATATTTCCGAGCAGCGCGAGAGGGTATTTGAGCTTCGGAAGATTCTTTCGAAGATTGATTCAATGGACGCACGTATGCTGGAAAGTGTCGCCGATTACTTCGTCCACAGAAGTGTCTGGACAATCGGAGGCGATGGATGGGCTTACGATATCGGCTACGGCGGATTGGATCATGTTCTGGCACAGGGCAGGGACATGAACATCCTGGTACTTGATACCGGAGTTTACTCCAATACCGGAGGACAATGTTCCAAGGCCACTCCGCTTGCTGCAGTTGCCAAATTCGCTGATTCAGGAAAGCCGCAACCCAAGAAGGACCTGGCCATGCTTTGCATGAGTTATGGTAATATCTACGTGGCTCAGGTGGCACTGGGAGCGAACTACAATCAGACTGTTAAAGCCTTTGTGGAAGCTGAAAGCTACAAGGGATCAAGTATCATCATAGCCTACACGCATTGTATCGCTCATGGCATTGATATGACGTGTGGTCTGGATGAGCAGAAGAATGCTGTCAATTCTGGATTCTGGCCGCTTCTCAGGTTCGATCCCAGGAGAATTGATATCGATGGAAAACCGCTGATGCTTGACAGCAAGGATCCGTCAATCTCGTTCAAGGACTTCGCCTATAATGAGGCGCGTTTCAAGAGCCTGACGAAAACCAAGCCTGAGCATGCTGCTAAACTACTGAAAGATGCGCAGGAAGAGGTTAGCCGCAGATGGAATATCTACAAGCAGATGGCTGATATGAGCTGGAAGATATAGTTATCGATAAATGAAGTAAGCCTGGCCTTATCAAGGCCGTTATCAAGGCCGGGCTTACCTTTCTAACCCTTTATATGCGCTTTAATTGCTTTTTCAAGAATAAGGGATGACGGATCCAGAATACGCTTATGAAGACGACTTACAACCGATGACGATATTCCAAGATATCTGGCCGTATCAGCTTGACTGATACCGAGATCGTTCATGAGTATTTTCACAATAATACGTCTTATTCGAGATGATTTCCGAGGTCCTCTGGCTTTTCTCAAAATATTCGTTGGAATCCCGGATATTACGGAGGCAGCATGAATAACACTTTCAATACTTCTATGTTCCTCCATTCTGTTTCTGATCTTCATTTTCCTGACATCGTACAATTTCTTGTAGATTTTCTTCGCAAATTCTTCTGAACCCGATATTCTAACTGAACGCTTCTGAACCTTATCATTCCAGTTTTCTGCTGCTTTAAGTCCTTCTCTGTTTATAATGTACGAACCTCTATCCATCTTTCCTGTATCTATATGAATACCATCTGACAGATAATCGATATAATTTGATATCCATGTTTTTCTTCCACCTGAAAACTCCGACTCAAGTAATTCTGTTTCCTGCCAGGGAAAGCAGCACACACCTGTTATATGAACATGACCATTCGGATAGTAGTGATTCAATTCATTCATATCTTTAACTATACCAGCTCTTAAGGGATTCAGATGAATGTAACGCACTAGCTCCAGTAAATACTCTTCCTTTTCAATAAGTATTGATCTGAATCTGCCCTGAAAAACATGTCCACGGCGATCGTTTTTCTTATTGAAATACATCGCAAATCCTGTAAGCAGCTTCTGCATAGATTCGGATAGACTAGCCTCTACAGGCTCAACTAGAAGGTGGAAATGATTACTCATCAGTACCCAGGCATGAATCTTCAGATCCTCCTTTTCGATAAGTAGTTTCAATCTTGAAATGAAGTACTGCTGATTCTTAACATCACTGAACACATCCCTCCCGTCCATGGATCTTGACATCACATGATGTAAGGTACCCGGTTCATCAGCCCTGTAATTGCTTCTCATACTTCTAGTGTAGGTCTTTTAAGGAGACAATGCAAGGGGTCAGTGGTTTAATCAGATATAATCAAATAATATGATGCATAAAGGTGAAAAAGGTAAGCCAGGCCTTGGTGGAGGCGGCGGGATTCGAACCCGCGTCCGAGATCAGGGATCTGTCGGCTCTACATGTTTAGTCCGGATTAATGTCATTCTGATTCGGCTCCGGTCGGCCTTATCAGACCTAGCTCCCATTTAATCTCGCTGCTTACGTCTGGAAGCGGGGCTTCGCAGCCAGCTTTCCTTCTTCCGCCCAATCCCCGAAAGGAAAGCTATTCCAGGGTGGACGGCTGTTCCTGTTTACGGAACAGCGTGCCGTATTTATGCGGCAGTTATTTCTATCCGCCAGTTTAACGAGGCAGCGGATACCTCGACATGCAACCGTCAGACCGCTTCTGAACCCGTCGATACCTGTCGCCCCCGCAGTCTGAACAACACAATGCAATTATGGGAATCATCTCGAATATGTCAACCCCGTGGTTACATGGGACTTGCTAAATCTCGAAAATTGAATTATTGAATTGACTCTCAAATGAATCAAAATATGTATTTAGGAGTAAAATATGTCCTGGAAATGTGATATCTGTGGTAAAGGACCTTCAGTTGGAAATCGAGTCAGCCATTCAAACAGACACACAAAACATGTCTGGAAACCCAACCTTCAGACGGCAAGGATCCTGGTCGAGGGCAAGGTAAAGAAAGTTAAAGTATGTACAAGCTGTCTCAGATCGGATAAGGTTCAGAAAGTCTAGAAAAGCGATTTACATTCAGAAAAGCGGGAATGGCTGACATTCCCGCTTTTCATATTATAGAGTTTATCAATAACTACTCAGATTCTTCTGTTTCTAATTCCTTCTGCATATCCTTCAACCTGTTCTGATTGAGAGTAAATGATGCGTGGTATTCACGGGCAAGCCTTGTATGACCGAAACCCATATTCAGAAAACTCCATTCGAAGGAAATTTCGGGATCAATATCTTCCAGAACCCATTTAATGTTCAAACCGATTCTCTTGAAAGCGGTATTCCAACCTACACCTGAAAGCTTCTCTTCAAGAACATTGCTGGTTCTGTGATCTCCCCTTGCAAATAGTGCTCTGATATGAGCCTCACGTGGATCTCCGGATCTGACAGTAACTCTGTCGATCTTCTTCAGCTCGGTTTCGAGCCATTCTATCCATTCCCTGAGGTTAATGGGAGTTGCCATTGCAGTCCATTGAAAAGCAGTCCATGGTTTTGGTATGAAGGGATTTATGTTAACCTGAATTGGAAGCGGATTTCTACTGCGTATCTCTTTTACGAAATCAATAATCGAAACTCTATCCGCTTCGATCTCAAAGGGTAAACCTATCATAAAATATATCTTGATATTGCTTGCATTCTCATCCGACTGTTTCTCGACCGATTCGAAAATATGGCTGTTTTTGAGTTTCTTCCCGATAACTCTTCTCAATGAATCCGTTCCGGTCTCCGGAGAAAGTACAATGGATTTCTTGTTGAGGTCATCGGGATCCTCACTGGAGTGTATCTGGTCCTCGTATTTGTTTGAGCAGAATATAACTTCCAGATTCCGTTTCTTCGCTGCCTTGATAACCTTGCGGAGCTCAGGATAGGATCTTGGTGAGCTGCCAAGAAGCGCAAGCTTCTTGATATCGGGCATGTTTTCAATTGTGTTTTCCAGTTCTTCAAGCTTGCATTCTCTGTAGGGAAGACTTACGTATCCAGGCTGACAGAACTTGCAGTTGAATGAACAGCCTCTTGATATCTCGAGCATTCTTATATCGCTGCTGATGCAATCGGGAGAATGGATGAAAGAGGTCATTCCCATCCCGTCTGAACCTGCCCACTGGCGCATAATCGAACTTACTTTTCCAGGTATGTCATGTACAGAAGGAATATACATACCTGGCAGTGCTGCAAGCCTCCGGAGCAGTTTCTTTTTCGACGCGCCCTGGGCACCGAGGCTTTTAATCGTATCGAGTACAGGACCCATTGAAGGTTCTGTTTCCCCTATTACGAAGGCATCCATGAAAAGCGAAAGAGGCATCGGATTAGCCGTAACTGGTGTCCCTCCAGCAATAACCAGCGGCCATTTACTAACTCTATCTTCAGCTCTGATTTCTCTGTTGGAAAGCTTCATCATCTCCAGGATTCTCAGATAGTCGTCCTCACTGGTAGGTGTGAAAACAAGCAGATCACACTGCTTGATCGATTTACCCGTTTCAAGGGTTAGAGCTGAATTCCCGTATCTGCTTCTCCAGTGGAATTCATCTTTTTCAGGATAAAATGCCCTTTCACAACAGGTTTCAGGCCATGAAGCCAGTTGTTTGAATATATTCTGGAACCTGAGAGAAGACATTGCGGTTCTGTATTCCTTGGGAGAAGCCAGGATTATTTCAAAAATTCCCTGACTGGAAAAAGTCTGGGTACATATTTCGTTATCCAGTAGCCTGCGTCGACGTTCATCATAGTACTCGGCTGCAGGTTTTCTGCTCATAGATATTACCCTCCATTCTTTGATGCGGGTAATATACGATAATGAAACGAATACCGCTAGATGATGTTGATATCATCATGATATACAAGTATTTATCATGTTATCATTTGTTTTCGATTATCTTCTGAAGAATGGTGGCTGCTTTTTTCTATCCTCCTTTCCGCTGGATCTGGCGGCTCCAAGAATGAAGGGGATTCTATCCCGTTCAATATCCCGAGCGGCACTCTGAGATTTCAAGCTCTCAGGTAGTCTGAGATCTACCGAATCGATTTCCGTATCTTCGACCTCACCGAAACCTGTTGCGATTACCGTAACTTTTAGTTTCTCACCCATACTTTCAACTATGCTGGTTCCCAGAGATACATCAGCCTGCGGTCCTACAGCCTTTGTAACGATCTCCACTGCCTCGTGGAATTCAGCGAATTTCATGCTTGAAGAAGCCTGAATGCTTACCAGAAGTGACTGTGCCCCCTCAATCGATACATTCTCCAGAAGCGGATCCGATATGGCTCTGCTTGCTGCTTCGGAAGCGCGGTGTTCACCGTTGCAGCAGCCTGTGCCCATCATGGCGCCTCCACCGGTTGTGATAACCTTCTTGATATCCTGAAAATCAAGGTTCATGAGACCGGGAGATGAAATTATGTTCGCTATACCTTCCACAGCATCCTTCAGAGTTCTGTTTCCCCTCTCTAAAGCATCACACAGCGTCTCATCATCACCGGCTTCACGACGAAGACTGTCGTTAGGGATGACAATCAGGGTATCCACCTCTTTTCTTAAAGCTGATATACCCTGCTCAGCTCTGTTCAGCTTAATAGAACCCTCAATCTCGAACGGTCTGGTTACAACTCCTACAGTGACGGCGTTGAGTTCCCTGGCGATTCGACCCACAACGGGAGCTGCTCCGGTGCCTGTTCCTCCGCCCATACCGGCAGTGATGAAAACCATGCTGCAATCCTGGAGGCTTTCGACAATTTCATCCCTGCTCTCCTCAGCGGAACTCTCTCCTGTTTCAACATTTCCACCAGCTCCCAAACCACCGGTAAGCTTGGGGCCGAGCTGCACTTTCAGATCAGGATCACAGTTGTGAAGTGCCTGGAGATCAGTATTCATTGCGATATATTCAACACCCACAATGTCAGCATTCAACATCCTGTCAATGGCGTTGCATCCGCATCCGCCGATACCAACCACGACTATTTTGGGCTTGCCGTGGTATTCCTCGGTCACGTCAACTATCTGGAGCCTCGGTCCTTTCTCCTGCGGTATCATCTTTCCTCCCCTGTTCACTATCTGAGTTTCCTTATCAATCCCTTTAACCGAAATGCTGCTTTACTCAGCGGATTCGGTACCTTCCTCTTCTCGTATTCGCTCTCCTCCTCATGTAGAAGCAGTACAAGTCCCACAGCATTGGCGAATTCAGCGCTTTCTATCAGAGAAGACGACATATCTATCCCACCCGGTCTTCCCACTTCAACCGGTATACCAATAATCCTGGATGCCACACTGGTTAATCCTCTAAGGTAAGCAGTCCCTCCCGAGAGAACGATTCCCGCAGGCAGGTCCGATTCCTGAATTCCCGCCTGCTTGAGTTCACAGAGTATGTCTCCAATAAGATCACCGGCGCTTCTGTATGCAATTTCATTTATGGCTTCATCTGTAATAGGGATAGTGTTCCTTCCACCGAAGGTACTCACTGTTATTTCCTTGTCATGTGTTTTCGACCTGCGAACAAGATCAATGTACTCCTTTTTCAGTCTTTCAGCTTCGTATCTGGGAATACGAATTTGCTGCAGAGCCCTTGTTATCGATTCCCCTCCGCACGGAATAACTGCAAGATGAGCCAGAACACCTGAATGGAATACTGCAATATCGGTTGTATCAGCACCGATATCTGCAAGTACTACTCCTATATCCATTTCATCGGGAGTCAGAACGGACCTGGCGGCAGCAGATGCTGCAGGATAGAGCGCAGAGACGTTCTTCCCTGCATCATGGATTACCTGCTCAAGGTTCATAACAGCAGTTCTGTCTGCGGTTACCATGTAGATATCCGCTGTAAGCCGCTCCGCCCTGAGACCTACTGGAGGCCGCAAAAGTCTGCTGGAACTGTCTATTGTGTATCCGCATTTCTCCGTCCTGAGAATCATGGATTCCCTGGGCAGCTTGATCAGCTGTGCGGTTTCAGTTGCATTTTCAATATCCATCCAGGTCACTTTCCCGGAAACGAATTCATCCTCCCGTTCGACATTCACCGTTCCCCTGCCGGGAAACCCCCTCACATGGGATCCGCTTATCGATACGGCAGTATCGATTATCTTCCATGATGAAAGCGATTCAGCCTCTTCAATAGCCTGAGATACCGCTTCAGCAGCTCCCTGAAGGTCCACTATCACACCCTCAATCACGCTGCCTGAAGTGGGAGCCTGACCTGCCCCGGTTATATGGAGCATTCCCTCTTCGTCGGCCTCCGCTACGACACAAATGACGTTCCTGCTCCCGACATCAACTCCGGCATAGATCTCAGGATTCATATTTCACCCCCCTGAGGTGGTGAGCTTCCCTCCGACTTTCTAAGAATAGCCTGATATGCGTATCTCATATCCACCTGATACCAGCTGGCGGAACCGGACAGTGAAGATGCAAGCTGATGGTAACCTTCCCATCTTTCAGAAAGGCGATCGATTCCAAGAAGCACTTCACAACCGTTACCAACGAATACAGATAATCCCCTGTCCGTATATCTGAACAGAAGGCTGTCATACTGCATTTCTTCGGCTCTGAACCATACCGCCAGTTTCCTCGAAACCGCTGAATCTATCCTTCCCCGGGATTCAACTACAGGCAGGCTGTCTGTAAAAAAGCGTGGCGGAAGAACCTCACCAATGGAGGAGACAGCTGCAACTCCCGATGACTCACTTACTGCATAAACAGGTTCTGAGATTCTTAATTCAAGTATAAGACCGCTCAGAGGTGCCCGACTGACACGTGCGGAATCGATGCCGGGTACATCGGACAACATATCCTGTAATTCAACAGGATCTATCTGCCATATAGATGTCCCGAATAAAGGCTTGACCACCTGGCAGATCGCAGATGAGTCGGCATGTCGTACACCTCTTATGCGCACTGTATCCAGATCGAAAGCACCTCCCCTTTCGAACCATCTGTATGTCATGGCTAGTGCAAAGGCCGAGAGCCCTGAAACAAGTAACAGCCAAAATGCAATCCTCCGTCGATTCTTCATTCAGCAGTACCTACGAGTTTTCGCGCGAATGTATCAATACTGCCGGCCCCCATGAATACTATTGTCTCAGCCTCTTCCTCTCTTAGGAGTTTCCGTAACTCGCCGGGCATGCATAACCTGCAATCACCGCCTGCTCTTACTGATGCTTCAGCCACCAGGCGGCTGGTGACACCTGGTATCGGCTTTTCCCTTGCCGGATAAATAGGCAGAATGAGTACCAGGTCAGCCCTGCTGAGTGCTACGCCTGCAGCCTCAAACTGAGCTGCGGTTC